>JAFNAB010000037.1 GCA_017859955.1 Holophagaceae bacterium | reverse complement strand
GGTGCGGGTGGGGATGGGGTCGAATGTGGTCATGGCTCGGTTCAGAGAAGGTCCGGCCTGGGCCGGAGAGGTGGAAGGCTAGTTGGTGTAATCGATGACCAGGATTCCGGGTCCGATCTTTCTACGATGGCGTTTCGCATGGCTTCATAGTGAGGACAAGGCCTGTCGATGGGGTTTCCCAGGGAGATGCAGGACGCGAAAACGATGGCCTGGGCTCCTCGGTTGGGTTCATCTCTAGGCCTCGCACCCGTTTTTGAGCTCTTTTGTAAGGCGGGCGGCGGTCTCGACGCAGCCCGGGCAGGGGAGTTGACGGTTCCGGCGGATGGCCTGGCAGGTGACAGCCCCGGCCCGCTCGTGGAAGGCTCCCCGGATGGCTTCCGGGTTCCCGGTGAGGTGGGCTGCGGCATAGGCGGCACCGCACCAGCCCTCGGGCGCGCGTCCGCTCCCGCATGACGCGAAAGCCTGAGGATCTTCTCCGAAGGCTGCGGCAACGGACTGAGCGCAGTTGAGGCGCAGACCGGATTTGCCGGCGTAGTGGTTCAGGGCTTGCTGGATTTCCATGGGACTCCTCTAGCGTTCACGTTTGTGGATCTGCTGCTGCACGTTTTCCAGGAAGGCCTCCAGGGCCTGGGTGCCCAGGTTGCCGTCCCGGCGGTGGCGCACCGAGACGGTGCCATCGGCCGCCTCCCGATCCCCCAGTACGAGCATGTAGGGAATCTTCTGGAGCTGAGCATCCCGGATCTTGGCGTTGACCTTCTCGTTCCTCAGATCCAGCTCGGCTCGGATGTCCAGGTCCAGGGCCCGGGAGTGGATCTGCCGGGCATAGTCGTGGGCCCGGTCTGTGATGGGCAGGATCGCGATCTGGACGGGGGCGAGCCATGGGGGGAAGGCGCCGGCACAGTGCTCGATAAGGATGCCGATGAATCGCTCCAGGCTCCCGAGGATGGCCCGGTGCAGCATCACCGGGGTGCCTTCGCTGCCGTCGGGCTTGATGTAGGTGAGACCAAAGCGGGCGGGCATGGAGTAGTCCACCTGGACCGTGCCGAGCTGCCATGGGCGGCGCAGGGCATCCAGCACCTGGAACTCGATCTTGGGGCCGTAGAAGGCGCCCTCCCCGGGATTGATGTGGTAGGCCACGCCCGCTTCCTGAAGAGCATCTGCGAGGGCTCCCTCGGCCTGATCCCAGACCTCGTCGCTACCCAGGCGCTGCTCGGGGCGGGTGGAAAGGGCCACCTGGACATCCTCGAATCCGAAGGTGGCGTAGACCTCCCGCAGGAAGGTGAAGAATGCCGCCATCTCAGGCTTCATCTGTTCCGGTGTGCAGATGATATGGCCGTCGTCCTGGCAGAAGGTGCGCACCCGGGTGAGGCCCTGGGTGACCCCACTGCGCTCGTAGCGGTGGATTCGGCCGAAGTCCGCATAGCGGATGGGGAGGTCCCGGTAGCTGTGCTTGTCGGTGCCGTAGATGAGGCAGTGGGTGGGGCAGTTCATGGGCTTCAGCGCATACTCCCGCTCGTCCACCTCGGTGAAATACATGCTTTCCTGATACTTGTCGTAGTGCCCCGAGGTCTTCCATAGACTCACATCCAGGGCCTGGGGTGTGATCAGCTCCTGGTACCCCCGGCGGCGATAGAGACTCCGGAGGTAATCCAGCAGCCCGTTGTAGACCACCGTGCCCTTGGGGTGGAAGAAGGGGGAGGCAGGGGCTTCCGGGTGGAAGGAGAAAAGGTCCAGCTCCCGGCCCAGCTTTCGGTGGTCACGGGCTCTGGCTTCCTCCCGACGGGCGAGGTGCTCGTCGAGGTCCTTCTGGGTATGGAAGGCCGTGCCATAGATGCGGCAGAGCTGGGCGTTCTTCTCGCTCCCCTTCCAGTAGGCGGCGGCGGTGTGGGTCAGCTTGAAGGCCTTGAGCTTGCCGGTGTTGGGCACATGGGGGCCGCGGCAGAGATCCAGGAAATCCCCCTGGCGATAGAGGGCGAGGGGTTCTCCCTCCGGGATGGCTCCTGCCAGTTCCACTTTGAGGGGCTCACCCAGGGCCGTGAATCGCTCAATGGCGGCTGCCCGGTCCACTTCCTCCCGGGAGACAGGCATGTCCGCATCGGCCAGCCGCTTCATCTCAGACTCGATGGACGCCAGGTCCTCCGGGGTGAAGAATGTCTCCACCAGGAAGTCGTAATAGAAACCGTCCTCGATGACCGGGCCGATGCCCACCTTGGCTGTGGGGAAGAGGCGCTTCACGGCCTGGGCCAGGAGGTGGGCCGTGGAGTGTCTGATGAGGTCCAGGGTTTCGGGATTCTTGGCCGTGAGAATGGCCACCTGGGCACCCTCAGGCAAGGGATGGGTGAGGTCCTTTAGTTGGCCGTCCACCTGTGTCGCCAGGGCTGCATCCAGGAGCCTGGGACTGATGGAGGTTGCCAGATCCATGCCCGTCGCCCCATCTGGGAGCTGGCGTACGGAGTCATCTGGGAGTTGGATGGAAATCGGCATGGAGTCCTCGAAAGTCAATGTTCCGCGCTGGTGGAGGGGGCGGGAGGGGTTCAGTTGTAGGACTCCATGACCTCTGGAGCATCGGACAGGAGTTCGTTGGCGAGTTCCTGCATCCGCGCCTCTTTCCAGAAGGGAAGCTGGCGATGGGTCTCCATGTATTTCAGGGGAATGGGATGGGTGCCCACCACGACCGGAAGGCCATAGTGCCCTTCAATGAAACTCTTGAAGTTCCGGATATTGGGACAAGGGGGGTAGCCCACGACCAGCCCCGTGGCGAGGTGGACGGCTTGGCATCCGTTCTTCTGGAATTCGGCCGGGAGGTATTCCACATTGCCCCCAGGACAGCCTCCGCAGGTTGAATACCCGACGACCTCCAGAGGTTCCTCCTTGGGGTAACGGGCAAAGCTGCCCAGGCGTTCCCGCAGGGCCTTGAAGCACTTGCCGCCGCCGCAGTCCTGGTAGCGTCCACAGATGATGATGCCGATCTTCATCTCACTCCCCTTTTAGTTGTCAGCGTTGATTCCCCAGGCGCCGGAGCCAGCCGAAGGCCCTGGACCAGCGTCCCTGACAGCACCCGGGACCTATGTCGCCACCTCGTCCCCTCGTGCATCCCTGCCCCATGAGGCCGGTTCCGTCTCGTCTTGGCATGTCTTTCTCCCGGGGTGGGCGAGAACATCCTCGCAATGGGTTAGTGGTTGGACCGGACTTCCCCCTAGTGAGGGATCAGGAGAATGACGCCCACGCCAGCCAGGACGAGGGCTGTTTGCCAAATGGATTCTGTCCCGCTGGGAGCCCTGCGGTGCCTGGGGACGAGATCAGCAAGGGCGAGATAGAGGAAGAAGGCCGCTCCCGCGCCCAGTGCATAGGGGGTGAGGGGCTTCATGAAGGTGATGCTGAGGGCGGTCGCCAGGGCTCCGACCACCGTGAAGAGGCTCGGAATGAGGTTCCAGATCATGGCTACGGCGATATCCCGTCCTTCCTTCAGGAGTACCAGGCTCACCAGGGCCTTGGGGATTTCGTGCCCCATGAGGGCGAACGCAAACACCCAACCTGGCAGGCTTCCCCCCTGGAAGGCCAGCGCCAAGGCGATGCCATCCACCAGGGCATGGGAGGCATTGCCCATGAAGAGGCGCATGGGCATGTCCGCATGTTCGGGGCATTGGAATTCGTGGCAGTGGCGCAGGATATGGAAACGTTCCAGGAGAAAGAGCAGGAGGATGGCCGCCAGGGCTGTTTTCAGGACGGGCATCGGGGCCCCCTGCGCAAGGGCGTGGGGGAGCATGCGCAGGAGGGCCATGGCCAGGAGGGCCCCAACGGCAAAGCTGAGGATCCTGGGGGTGAGCTTCCGGAGGGTCTCCTCAGGCAGTCTGAAGACTTGGCTGGCCAGGAAGACGCTGCCTGGGCCCACACAAAGGGCTGCGATCAGGGTGTTCGCGATCAAGACTTGCCTCCTTCTGGGTGCATCCCCAGGTTTCTCAGCAGGACTTGATCGGAATCAGCCTCGCTCCCCGGCGTGGTCAGCAGCTTCTCGCCGGAGAAGATGGAATTGGCGCCACAGAGGAAGGCGAGGGCCTGGGCTTCCGGGCTGAGGCTGGTGCGGCCCGCCGCCAGGCGGATCCGGCTGGTGGGGAAGAGAATCCGGGCGGTGGCGATGACCCGTATCGCCTCCAGGGGAGGCAGCGGCGGCATCCCTTCCAGGGGGGTGCCGGGGATGGGCACCAGGATATTGAAAGGGATGGCGTCCGGAATGGGGTCCAGGCTGGCCAGTTCATGGAGGAAGTGGATCCGGTCCTCCAGGCTCTCCCCCAGGCCCAGGATCCCGCCGCAGCAGACCTGGAGACCTGCCTCCCGCACGGCCCGGATGGTTTCAAGGCGCTCATCGAAGGTGTGGGTGGAGACGATCCGCTGGTAGACCAGTCGGCTGGAATCCAGGTTGTGGTTGTAGATCGCGCACCCGGCAGCCTTGAGGCGCCGGGCCTGTCCTTCATGGATGAGCCCCAGGCTGACGCAGGGCTCCAGGCCCAGGTCGCTCACGGACTGCACAATCTCCAGGACCCGGTCAAAGTCCGGGCCCTCCTGGATGCCACGTCCCGAGGTGGCCATGCAATAGCGGGTGGCGCCGCTTTCCAGGGCGCGCCGGGCCCCCTCCAGCACCTTGTCTCGATCCTTGAGAGGATCCGCCTTGAGTGTGGTGGTGTGGTGGGCGCTCTGGGCGCAGTAGGCGCAGTCCTCGGAGCAGTCCCCGGTCTTCAGGGCATCCAGGACGCAGAGCTGGACTTCCAGGGGGTTCCAGTGCTGCCGGTGGCTTGCCATCGCCTGGCGCACCAGTTCTGGGAAGGGCTGGTCATGGATGGCCCGGATGGCCTGGGGGGTGGGGCACTGTTTCATTCGTCTCCCAATGCACGGGGGGTGGAACGTTTGACGCGCTTGAGGCCTTCGTCCAGTTCTTCCATGAGGTCCTGGATGTCTTCGAAGCCGACCGTGAGGTGGAGGATGCCGAAGGCGTCGGCCCAGGCTTCGAAGCTGGGAATCCGGGGCAGGAGCTCCAGCGCGGCCTTCTTCCCGGCCCTCAGCTCGAAGGCGATGCCTGGGCCGGGGCCGCGCATCTGGTGCCGGGCCAATTCGTGGTGCGGGTGGGTTTCCAGGCCGATATGGTGTACCCAGGCTACTTGAGGATGGCTTGCCAGCCATTCTGCAACATCCTTGGCGTTTTCCTGGGAGCGTTCCGTGCGCAAGGCCAGGGTCGATATGCCTTGAGGCAGCATTGGTAGCCGTTCGGGCTTAAGGCGGTTCCCCAGGACGCGGCTCATCTCCCGGATTCTTTTGTGGAGCGCCCCCTGTCTGGTCACCACCATCGCCCCTTTGGCTCTCTTGTCCCCCAGCAGGCGGCTGAGGGGGTGCAGGACAAGATGGGCCCCCAGGCTCAATGGCGCCTGGACATGGGGCCCTGCCAAGCTGGAGTCCACAGCCAGCAGAGCGCGGTTGCTGCGGGCGATCTGGCTGGCCGCCGCAAGGTTGGTGACCTTGAGCCCATGGCGGGATGGTGTTTCCACCCACAACAGGCGAGTCGTGGGCTTCATGGCGGTTCGCAGTGCACCCATGTCTGAGGTGTCCACCTCTTCTATTTCAACACCGAAGCGGGTTCGGAGGTGCTCCGTGAGCCTGGGCTGGGAGAGGGGTGCTGAAGTGCTTGCGATGACATGATCTCCTGGGACGAGGAGGGCCAGCAGGATGGTGCTGAAAGCCCCCCCCACGCTGCCCAGGCTGGTGGCGCCGTACCCCTCTTCGAGGTTCGTGACGAACAGTTCCAGGGGCGAGGATGGCATGACGGAGCGTCCTTTCTGGCTCAGCGGAGCCGCTTCCGGGATTCCCGGATGAGCTCCCGGGCAGCCTCTCCCATGGGTAGGGGGCGGGGGGTTCCCGTGGGGTTTCCGACGAAGAACTTGGCCCGTGCGGTCACCAGGATCTTTCCCTCCTGGGAGAGCGAGGCTTGGAGGAGATGGAGGGGCCCCTCGTTGCGGAGCCATTCCCCTCGGATAAGGGCATCGACCCCTGCCCGGACCGCACCCCGGAAGCGAAGGCGGAGGTCCACGGTGTAGGCCTCAAGTCCTTTTGCCAAAATGCAGTTGGCCATAGCGCCATCCAGGAGGCTGGAAACGATCCCGCCATGAATGACGCCTCCGTAACCCTCGTACGACTTGCCGCAGGGGAAGCTTCCTTCCACCGTGTGTTGATTTACGGCATGGTAGGCCACCTTGAGCCCGAAGGGGTGCCGGTCCCAACACACGATACAGTGCTCGTGCAGCCGGGACCGGGTGCTCTCAAGGGTTCCTTGAACCGCCTCCCCCTCCATATCAGCCCCCTAGGACTTCTTTGAGCTTGTCCATCAGGTAATGGGCATGTTCCGCATTGGGCGAGGGGGGCAGGGAACTCAGGACGCCCAGGCCCTCGCTCGCTTCGTGGAAGCTCTCCGCATCCATGGGCGTGATCACAGCAGTGTGGAGCAGGGCGTTGGCCTCCATCAGATCCGAGAGGATGGCTCGGAAATCCCCGGTCTGATCATCGAGGATGACCATGTTGCGTGGGTAGATGCGGGCCTGGTCGATGGCCTGCTTGGGGGTGGAGAGCCAGTCGGTCTGCGCCCCCTGGGCTGCCAGTCCCGCCGAGAATGCGGCGAGGGAGTCCTTTCGCTGAGTAATGATGGCAATGCGCATCTCAGTGCTGCCCGCCGCCGCAGGTCTGATCGCGGGTGAAGCGGGGCAGGGCGCCCAGGAGCCAGGCCTTTACGGCGGAATCCACGTTTTCTGCCGTGGCGCCGTGGTAGACCTCGATGCCCACCTGGTTGAAGCCCATGAGGGGGCGGAAACCCATGCCACCGGCGATCAGGGCGTTGACGCCGTTCTGCGCGAGGTGGTTGACGGGGGCCATGCAGCCCCCCTGCTGGTGGGGAACGTTGGGGAGGGTGCTCACCTGGCAGACCTTCCCGCCCTCCACATCCACGATGGTGTAGAGATCACAGTGGCCGAAGTGCTGGCCGAGTTCAGCTTCGAGCCCGCCGGGCATGGCGGAGGGGATGGCGATGCGTGTCTTGCTGTTCATGGCGTTCTCCTTGGGTCAGTTATTGGGAAGCAGGGATTCTATGGTTTTCCAGATCTGGCGCACCTGGAGGTTGAAGGGGTTCTCCTCCAGCTCCGTCACAGCCTTGCGCTGCACCATGGCCTGGGCCACCTGGATGTCATGGGGAAGGCGGCCCACCGGGACATAGCCCTTTTCCGCGCAGAGGGTTTCGATGGCCTCTGTATGGTCCAGGTTCAGGTCCCACTTGTTGATGAGCACAGCCGTTCGGATGCGGAAGTGCTCGCAGAGGTCCGCGATCCGCTTCAGGTCGTGGAGGCCCGAAGGGGTCGGTTCCGTGACGATCAAGGCCAGGGTGGCCTGGGAGAGTGAGGCGATCACCGGACATCCGATTCCGGGTGTTCCATCGCTGAGGATCAGGTCGATGCCCTTCTGCTGGGCGAGTTCCCGGGCCTGCTGCTTCAGGAGGGAGACCAGGCGGCCGGAGTTCTCCTGGCCGGGGAAGAGCTGGGCGTGGACCATGGGACCGAAGCGGGTCTCACTCTGGTACCAGGTGCCGCAGAGGCGATCCTGGAAGTCGATGGCCTGGTGAGGGCAAAGGGCCACGCAGACCTTGCAGCCCTCACACCGGGAGGCGTTCACGCGGAAGCTTCCTTCGACGGCCTGGATGGCACCGAAGCGGCACTTTTCCGCGCAAAGCCCGCAGGCCTGGCAGAGCCCCGGGTCGATGATGGCCTCGTTGCCCGAGAGGAAGGCTCCCTGACGTCGGGTCTGGGGCTCCAGGAGGATGTGCAGATCGGGGGCGTCCACGTCCAGATCGCAAAGAATCTTGTCCTGCGCCAGATGGGCGAAGGCTGCCGTGAGGGAGGTCTTGCCGGTGCCCCCCTTGCCGCTGATGACGACGATCTCACGCATGGGAAACTCCCCGGTTCAGGCGGTCCAGGCCTTCCTGGAGGCTGGCGAATCGCCAGCGCATTTCGCTGTCCATTTCCGCCAGGAGTCCTCCCTTGGCGTAGTGCTCGGCGATCTCCCGCCGATAGGGGATCTCCGCCAGGATTGGCAGGCCCTTGGCTTCGCAGAATGCGTAGGCCCGGTCATCCCCGAGTCCCGCCCGGTTGACCACGACTCCCATGGGTTTGCCCAGGGGCGCGAAGGCCTGCCAGGCCAACTGGAAGTCGTGGAATCCGAAGGGGGTGGGTTCGGTGACCAGGAGGATGACATCGCTGTCCTGCACAGCGTTCATGGCCGGGCAGCTCACTCCGGGGGGGGCGTCGATGATGAGGTCGGCATTCATGTCCTTGGCCATTTCGGCCATCCGGTGGCGGATGTGGCGCATGAGGGGCGGACTCATGGACTCACCTACGCGAAGGCGACCCGTGAGACAGGGGATCTGGCCCCGGCTGTGGCCGATCTCCATGACTCCCAGTTCCCGGTTCCCCCGTTTGAGGGCCTCCGCGGGGCAGACTTCGAAACAACCGCCGCAGCCGTGGCACATCTCGGGCATGACCATGAGGGTCTTGCCGAAGATGGCCAGGGCCTTGAACTGGCAGAGCTCCGAGCAGGCCCGGCAGAGGGTGCAGGCTGAAGGCTCCAGCACCGGAACCTCCAGGTTGACGGTCTCCGTGGAGATGAGCTCTGGCTTCAGGAAGAGGTGGAGATTGGGCTCCTCCACATCCAGATCCACAGCTACCACGGGGCGCTCCCAGATGGCCGTGAGGGAGGCGGACACGGTGGTCTTCCCGGTTCCTCCCTTTCCGCTGGCAATGGCAACGATCATGAGTGGCTCTCACGGTTGGGGGCTTCCGCGAAGGTCACTGTTCCGGACTTGAAGCGCTCGATGGCCTCGCCGACGGAGAGGTTCTCCAGGTTCTGTCCCACCTTGACCCCGGCTGCCTGGAGGGCCGCGAAGGCCTTGGGTCCGACGAAGCCCGTCAGCAGGATTTCGGCTCCTGCATTGACAATGTTTTCAGCTGCCTGGATCCCTGCACCCTGGGCCATGACCTGGGAAGCGCCGTTGTCTACGTAAGTAGTGGCCATGCTTTCCGTATCCACGACCACAAACCCCCCCGCCCGGCCGAAGCGCGGGTCCACGGCGTCCTGGAGGCTCGGTCCTTCACTGGTGACGGCGATCTTGGGCATGGTTGCATCCTTGGGCTAAAGTAGTGAGCAAGTGCTCGAATGAAGTATTGAGCGGATGCTCATAATGGTCAAGATGATTTTTCGTGTTTCTGGTTGCGGATATAATTATTCCGGAATAGTCTGATGGCCAGTTCTTTCAAATGAGGCTGCCATGTCCGCATCGCCACGCATTGTGATCATCGGGGGAGTTGCAGGGGGGGCCAGCGCTGCGGCCCGGGCCCGTCGCCTATCCGAAGGTGCCGAGATCGTCCTCTTTGAGCGGGGGCCTCATGTCTCCTTCGCCAACTGCGGGCTTCCCTACCACATTGGCGGGGTCATCCCTGAACGCCAGAGCCTGCTGGTGCAGACGCCCGAGAGTCTGAAGGCCCGGTTTGCTTTGGATGTGCGGGTCTGTACCGAAGTCCTGGCCATCGACCCGGTCACTCAGACGGTTCAGGCCAGGAACCTTCAGACGGGAGAGACCTACTGGCAGCCCTATGACGCTTTGATCCTGAGTCCTGGGGCCACTCCCATCCGTCCCCCACTCCCCGGAGCGGATGACCGCCGGGTATTCACTCTGCGGAACCTGGAGGATATGGATGGCATTCTGGCTGCCGTCCCCCCTGCCGGATCCGGGAGAGCCCTCGTGGTGGGGGCCGGATATATCGGTCTGGAGCTCGCGGAATCCCTCCGCCATCGGGGTATGGAGGTGTGTCTGGTGGAGCGTCTGCCTCATGTGCTTGGCGTGGCGGACGCCGATATGGTCTTTCCTCTCCACGAAGAACTCCTCCGGCAGGGGGTGGACTTGCGTCTTGGCACGTCCGTCTCTGCCTTCGAGGATCAAGGGGACCACCTTTTTGCCCGCCTCGATGATGGACAAGGCCTTGCCTGTGATCTGGCCATTCTGAGCGTCGGGGTACGCCCTGAGACTGCGTTGGCCAGGGAGATCGGACTGGCCATAGGCTCCACGGGGGGCATTCTGGTGGATGATCAGATGCGCACCAGCGATCCTCACATCTTTGCGGTCGGGGATGCCGTGGAGGTGCGGGACTTCGCGAGCGAGGCCCCGGCCATGCTGCCTCTGGCCGGTCCAGCCAACCGCCAGGGACGTATCGCTGCGGAGGTCATTCTGGGGAGGGCCAGTCGCTACAAGGGAACCCAGGGGACAGCCATCTGCAAGGTCTTCAATCTGGCCTTCGGCATGACCGGTCTCTCTGAAGCGTCCCTCCAGCGCAAGCAGATCCCCTTCCGCAAGGTCTACCTTCATCCTCCGCAGCACGCCACCTACTATCCCGGCGCCCACCCCATTTCCCTCAAGCTCCTCTTTGAGCCTGAAACGGGGCGCATCCTGGGAGCCCAGGCCGTAGGAGTGGAGGGCGTGGACAAGCGTATTGATGTCCTCGCGGTGGCCCAGCGGGCCGGACTCACGGTCTTCGATCTGGAGGACCTGGAACTCACCTACGCTCCGCCCTTCGGCAGCGCAAAGGATGCGGTCAACATGGCCGGTTTTGTTGCTTCCAATGTCCTGAGAGGAGATGTGGACCTGTGGGAACTGGAAGAGCTCCAGGCTCTTTCCGGGGAGCAGTTCCTCATGGATGTCAGCTCACCTCTGGAATATTCCACCGGTTCCATCCCCGGGGCGACTTGCCTGCCGGTGGACACCCTGCGCTCCCGGCTTGGGGAGCTTCCGCGGGACAAGGAACTGCTGGTCTTCTGCCGAGTGGGCCTCCGGGGCTATGTGGCAGCCCGGATCCTGGCCCAACACGGTTTCCGGGTTCGCAATCTTTCCGGGGGGTATCGCCGATACGTCCTGTGGAAGGGGATCCACACCCAATTCGTGGCCTGTGAAAGGGATATGAAGGAGGAGGAAAAGGGCTGAACGTTTTCAGCAGGTCTCTGTTTCTCCACCCTTGATGGAATAGCTGCCGCCCTCGATCCGGAGGGCGCAGCCTTCAACCAGGGCTTTGGCCACCTTGCGATGGGCTGCTTCCAGCACGCGTCCAAAGGTGGCCCTGGAAACGGCCATGCACTCGGCTCCCTCCTTCTGGTGAAGTCCCTCCAGGTGAGCCAGGCGCAGGGCCTCAAGCTCTTCCATGGTCAAGATAACCTCCTCCAGTTCGGCCAGAGGGACGGCGCGGGGCTTGAAGTAGCGGACTTCGGGCAGGGCTTCGATTTGTTTGCAGCAGGGACGGCGGGCCAAAGATTCCTCCATATTTAGTTGTGAAGGGAAATGCTTGGAAATGCAATAGCGAGGATTTCGGGCGGCCACATAGGGCGCGGGCCATCTGCATCATGGCTTCAGGCTTGCTCGCCTATCGCGGGCGCGAGAAGTATCAAGCCTGCGAGAAAGCAAAGGCCGAACGATGGAAATTCATCCCGTCCTGACAACGCCGAAACGACGAGTTCCAAGAAGCGGATGGCCGTTGGGTGTTGTATGAGTTCGTTGAAAAAATATGATTTACATATTTATCGTCAGAAATTGAAGCGTCGAGCTTGTGTTTTGTAGTTTCGGAATTATTCGAAATGTCTATACTCTTCCCAGTGGGAGGCCGTATTGCCTCCCGGACAGACAGGGAAGGTGGACGGCAATGCCTGCTGAAACGAAAACGTTGGTGGAAAAGCTGAAGGCGGTATCGCATCCAATCCGGCTGCGCGTCCTGGCTCTCTTGCATGGCGGCGAGATGAGCGTCTGCCAGGTGGCCGAGACCCTCCAGGTGCCGCCGTCGTCAGTCTCGGAGGCCCTGCGGGAACTCCGGCGGGCAGGTTTTGTCAGCGAGCGCAAGGAAGGGCGATGGGTATTCGTGTCCGTCATGCCTGGATTCGAGGGAAATCCTCTGCTGAGCGCCATCCTTGCCGAAGCGGTGAAGCTGCCGGAGTCCGAGATGGACCGGATGCGTGCGGGCATGGTTCAGAAACAGGCCGTTGCCGTGGTGTGCCGCAAGGTTCAGGCTGCCGAGGAGAAGGGGGTGAGTCATGTCTGATCACCCGCCCTGCACCTGCGCACCCTCGAACGGACCGACAGGGGAGAAGCTCCCGGGCTTTCTTAGGAAGGGCGGGTGGCTGTGCCTGGCCTTACCTGCCTGGGTCGTTCTCTACATGGTGATCCATCGTATCTCTGAATGGATCGCCTTCGGCCTCTTCGGTCTCACCCCCAAGTCTCACCTGGGCGAGGCGGTCGCGTTCTTCTTTTATGACGTGCCCAAGGTGCTGCTCCTGCTCACCCTGGTGGTCTTCATCGTCACCTTTCTCCAGTCCTTCATCAGCCCCACCAAGGTCCGCGATGTCCTCTCCAAACGTGGTACCGGCCTGGGCAACGCCCTCGCCTCCACCTTCGGCATCCTGACCCCCTTCTGTTCCTGTTCTGCCGTGCCCCTCTTTATCGGCTTCCTGCGGGCCGGAGTCCCGCTGGGGGTGACCTTCAGCTTCCTGGTGGCGGCCCCCATGATCAACGAGGTGGCCCTTGGCATGCTCCTGGCCATGTTCGGGTGGAAGATTGCCCTGATCTATGCGGGCACGGGCCTCGCCATCGCCTTCCTCTCGGGCCTGATCCTGGGGCGCCTCCGGATGGAGGCCCACCTGGAAGGCTGGGTGCAGGACGCCCTCAAGGCCCCAGCCATGGGGGATGGCGAGGAGGAAGAGAAGTCCACCCTGGCGGAGCGCATCCATCTCGCCGTCCAAGGGGTCAAAGACATCGTTGGCAAGGTCTGGCCCTTCATCCTGGCGGGCATCGCCGTCGGTGCGCTCATCCACGGCTACGTGCCGGAGTCGTTCATGGCCGGGCTGCTGGGGAAGAAGTCCTGGTACAGCGTTCCGCTGGCCGTTGTCGTGGGCGTACCCCTATACTCCAACGCCGCAGGGGTCCTGCCCATCGTGGAGGCCCTGCTGGGCAAGGGTGCCGCCCTGGGTTCCACCCTGGCCTTCATGATGGCCGTCATCGGGCTCTCGCTCCCTGAAACGGTCATCCTCCGGCGGGTCATGCGCCCCAAGCTCATCGCCACCTTCATTGGCGTCGTGGCCCTCGGCATCCTGCTGGTGGGTTACCTCTTCAACGCTCTTTTCTAGGAGAAGCCATGCTTATCGAAGTCTTTGGTCCCGGTTGTGCCAAGTGCGAGACCCTCGCCAAGAATGCCAAGCTCGCCGTGGAGCAGTCTGGCGGCGCCCACGAGATCGTCAAGATCTCCGACTATGCGGCCATGGCTGCCCGGGGCATCCTCTCCACCCCCGCCCTGGCCATCGACGGCAAGCTCCGCATCCAGGGCAAGGCCGCCAGTCCTGACGAGATCCTCAAGTTCTTGCAGGGTTGATTCCGACACACCCGTCCACCCATTTCAAAGGAGTCACCATGAGTCTTCCGCGCCTCAGCGCCCTGGTGTTGGTCGCTTCAGCCGCCCTGTCAGCCCAGAGTTCCGTGCCCGCCCTCGACCCCGCAGGGCTTCAGCAGACCCTCAAATCCGGCAAGTGGAGCGTTATTGAGTTCGGTGGCCCTACCTGTATTCCCTGCGTGAAGATGCAGCCCATTCTAGGACAGCTCCAGCGGCAGTATGGCAATCGGGCAAACGTCCGGAACTTCTACGTGACCCAGTACCTTGAGGAAGCCCGGAAGCACCGGGTCATGGCCATGCCCACCCAGGTGATCTTCGACGCCAGCGGCAAGGAGGTCCTCCGCCACGTCGGTTTCTGGGGCAAGGATGAATTCATCTCGGCCCTGGCCAAGGCTGGATTGAAGTAGTGGGTGGCCTAGTCGAACGTCTTGCCGATGCGGTCGCCCAGGCCCCGGCCTATCAGCAGCTCGGCATCGTCTTCCTGGGCGGGCTGCTGACTTCGGCCAATCCCTGCGTCCTGGTGGCCGCCCCTTTGGTGGTGGGCTTCACTGGGGGCACCAGCGAGGGCCGCCACCACCCGGTAGTCCTTTCGGGGGTCTTCGTGCTGGGCCTCGCAGCGGCCTTTACGGCCCTGGGCCTTCTGGCGGCGATCTCAGGCTCCCTGCTGGGGGATATCGGTTGGGGCTGGAAGGCCATCCTCGGCCTAGTCCTGCTGGGCATCGGTCTGCACCTGCTCGGCCTCTACGCGCTGCCCTTCAAGGCCCATGGACACCTGCACCGCTTCCAGGGTGCGGGCCTGCTCGGGGCCTTCGCCCTGGGAGGGCTGACCGGAACCCTCTCGGCCCCCTGTGCCACCCCAGCCCTGGCGGCGGTGCTCACCTTGGTGGCCCTCCAGAAGCAGGTCCTCTGGGGCGGCGTGCTGCTCTTTGTCTATGCCCTTGGCCATGTCCTGCTCCTCTTCCTGGCGGGGGCTTCCTCGGGTTGGGCCAGCAAGTATGCCCAGAGTCGCTTCTCCCAGGTCCTAGGCCGCTGGCTGCCCAAGACCATGGGGCTTCTCCTGAGCGGCTGCGCTCTCTGGGTGCTCATGCTCGCCTGGAAGACCCGTTTCCCGGCTTGAGGCTTCCCCAGGCCCATTCCCACAAGGAGATCCCATGAAATGCAACTGCTCTGCCTCCTCCAAGCACTTGGTTTTCGCCTGTTCTGGCGCAGCCAACACCGGCTATCTGGCTGATCAGGTGGCCCGACGTCTCAATCTCCAGGGAGACGCCAAGATGTTCTGCCTGGCGGCCATCGGCGCAGAACTGGAGGGCTACCTCAAGAGCGCCCGGGATTCGGAACTGAATCTTGTAATCGATGGGTGTCCCACCGCATGCGGGC
Organism: Holophagaceae bacterium; assembly: GCA_017859955.1. Lineage (GTDB taxonomy): Bacteria > Acidobacteriota > Holophagae > Holophagales > Holophagaceae > Holophaga. The sequence goes on along the minus strand of JAFNAB010000037.1, from coordinate 26,191 downwards.
GCAAGATCTTCGAACGCCGCGGGCTGCCCCACACATCCTTCGTCCTGACAGAACTGGGTGTGGAGAAGGGGAAGACCCTGATCGACGAAACCGTCATCGCGGATATGACTCAGCGAATCCAGAAAGAAGTTCCCCAGGTTTGAGCGATTGCGCCCCGGAGACCGCCATGGAATGTGCCATCTGCAAGAAATCCATACAGGAGAATGACGCCTCCGACTTCCAGGGGAAGAAGCTCTGCGAGGACTGCTACATCGAGGCGCTATCTCCTTCCCCCACATTGGGGAACGGCATCGCCTCCACGGGAAGGCCGAGCCTGCCAGGTCCGGGCCGTGGTGGAAGTGCGAGATGACCCGGCCCATGGGGCTCGCAATCCCAGTCACGGCCTGGCGACTTGACAGGTTCCAGATCGGGGACATGTCATGAGGCCATTTGAACATCTGCAAGGCTGCATTCTGACACTCCTTCTTCTGGGCGGTGTTCCCCCGTTGGTGGCGACCCCTCCGCCAACGGAAACTGGCGTTCCAGCCGTCCCGATCGCCTCATTCAGCCAAACCCTGAGCGGTTTTCAGGAGGGCGTTCTCTTTCTGGACGCCCGCTCGCCAGAGGACTATTTCTATGGGCATATCCCAGGCGCCCTGAACCTCCCAATCTGGGAGAAGGATTTCGAACCCCGTCTGGCGGCCTTCCTGAAAAGCCCACAAGCCGATCGCAACAAACCCATGATCGTCTACTGCAATGGGTGTTGCAGCACGGATAGCCTGTTCCTGGCGCAACGCTTGCGGGAGCTTGGGTTCACAGGAGTCAGGACCTTCCGGGATGGTTTCCGAGCCTGGGCGAGAGCCGACCGTCCCATCGCCGGGGGGGAAGCACCTGGACCCGCGCCCACACGCTGAGCGTCGAGGCAACCCAGGAGGGAGTGAAGGCCGCGCAGTTGACCCACCGTCTGCGGAAAGAAGATCTCCAGGCCCAGATCGGGTATGCCGAGGCCGTGACGGGGTTGGAGCAAGCCACAGGGAACCTCCTGGAGGCCCGAGGGTTCTCGGGTCTCCGGTGACGGAACTTCTGACGGGTGGCTCCCATAACCATCTTCAGGAGATCTCATGTGGCCTGTCCATCTGAATATGGGGTTCAAGACCGCCTACTTCTATGAGGGGTTCTACTTTTTCGTGTCCATTCTGGTGGCTGCGGTCTGGATCGTCCGACGTTTGGAGCGGGCTGGACTCGGTAGCCGGGTCTTCCTGGACAGTCTCGTGTGGATCATCCTAGGCGCCATCGTGGGCGCCAGGGTCTTCCACTTCGCCTTCTGGGATCTGGGGTCGCTGCTTACCGCACCCCTCTCGTTTTTCCGGTTATGGGAGGGGGGGCTTTCCATCACGGGTGGACTTGCGGGAGGCGTCCTTACAGCCTTTCTCTTTTTCAAAAGAAGAGGTGCTGATTTCTGGCGTTCCTTTGCCATCGCCAGCCCCGCCGTGTTGGCTGGGCAGGCCATCGGTCGGGTTGGGTGCTTCCTGAACGGGGATGCTTGGGGCACGCCGACCCACCTGCCATGGGGCGTCCCCATGGCCAAGTTCGGGGTATTCTTCCCCTCTTTGGCTCCCGATGACCGCGTTCCAAGCGAAGTCTGGACATGGAGCGTTCGGCAGGGCTTCACGGATCCGGGGTCCCTGATGACGGCTTCGCTTCATCCCACCCAGCTCTACGAGGCTCTCGGGGATCTGCTGCTCGCGGTCATGATCCTCCTTCTGGTCCGCAGGTTGACGAAAGCCCAGGGATCATGGAGTCAGGCCTTCTGGTCTCACCTGGGAGGCTACTCCCTCCTGCGCTTCGGACTGGAGTTCCTACACGGCGATCGGGATGCCGTTGTCTGGGCAGGCATGACAGCGCTCCAAATCGGACTTCTGGCATTTGCACTGTTGAGTCTGTCATTGATAGTGGCCATTATTCTTAAGGATGCTAACTTTAATAAATCGGCATCCATTAAGGTAAATAGCTAAACCTTAGGTGCTCTCTCTGGGTCTACCTTGTGCGCGGGAATTCCCGCATCGCCGAAGGAGGCCTTGTGAAGAAAGCACTTTGGTTTTTGGCTCCTATTCTCCTGATCTCACCCCTCTATTCCCAGGGTTATGGCCCACGGGCTTCTCTCGCGCAGCGGCCCTATGATCCCGCCCGCGAAGTCACCGTGGCTGGGACGGTCACCAGCGTGCTCCACCCCAGCATGGGGCGGCGAATGACCGGGACCCATGTGCTGTTGAAGACAGAGAACGAGGTTGTGGAGGTCCATCTCGGCCCGACATCCTTCCTGGATAGTCGCAAATTCAGCGTATCCCAAGGTGACACGCTGACCTTGACTGGTTCCAGGTTGTCCGATGGCGGGAAACCATACGTCATCGCCCGCGAAGTTGCCAAGGGAAGCCAGAGCCTTACATTGCGCGACAGAAACGGTATCCCATCCTGGAGTCGCCAAGGTGCTGGGCGCTGGTGAGCCATCGCAAGCCCGATCTTTCTAATCGAATCGTTCGACTTTGAACGCCTCCAGCCTACGTCGGATTTCGTCCCGGGCGGCCCGCATAGGCGCCCGCGATTCCTCCTGCGTGGGCGCGGTCACTTTGCATGCAGGATCCGGTATGGGCCAGTGGATCCGCTCGGCTTTCCCAAGAAAGAGGGGACAGACTTCCTCGGCGCAGAGGGTGATCACCACCTCGACACTGGCCTGATCGATCTCTCCAACAGACTTACTCCGGTGGGCGCTAATATCGATGCCCAGCTCGGCCATGACCTCGATAGCCTGAGGATTCACGCGACTCGGGCGGCTGCCCGCGCTCTGGATGACCACCTCCGGGAACATCTGACGGGCCAGGCCTTCGGCCATCTGGGAGCGCGCGCTGTTGGCCACGCAGAGGAAGAGGATGTTCTTGGGATTCATATGCTCTCCATTCACTTCTCCAGGGCCCGAATGAGGGTCTCAGCCTGCTGGACGCCGGTGAAGCGTTGGACCACCTTGCCCCCCTTGAGGATCACCAGGGTCGGGATGGCCTGGACCCCGAAGGGGGCTGCGAGGCCCGGTTCCTCGTCCACATTGACCTTGGCCACGATGGCCTTGTCGCCGATGCGGCTGGAGACCTGGTCAAGGATCGGTCCCTGGGTCCGGCAGGGGCCGCACCAGGGGGCCCAGAAGTCGATCAGGACGGGCTTGTCCTGGGCCTTCACCTTGTCAAAGGCGCCGGTGGTGAGGTGGATGACGTTGGAAGCAGACATGTGCGACTCCGTGGAGGAAAGGGGGGTGACTGTTTTGGCCCGTTCATTTCTTGAACAGGCCGAAAGGGCGAAGAGTAAACCCATGACCGCGCCGTAGGTGATGGCGCGCAATGGGGTGGCAGTGAGTGGGCAGGTGCCGGTGCGGCAGCCCACAAGCTTCTGATAGGCAAAGCCTATGGCGCCGCCCAGCAGGACGCCGATGGCGACCCGCTTCAATTCAAGGAGTGTGACCATGACTATCCTTTCAGCCCGCAGGCCCCATCCTTGGATACGCCCAGCTTGACCAGGATCTGGGTTCCCAGGCACCAGTTGGTGAGGCCGCTCTGGAAGAGGTTCAGGCCGACGACGAAGGTGAGGCAGAGCCAGTAGGGGCTGTGCCAGTGGGCGAGGGCGAGACTGGCAAGAACGAGGGCGCCCGCGAAGGTGTGGATGATGCGGTCGGCGTTCATGGTTACCTCCTAGTCATTGGACGCAGGAAGGATGCCCTGTGGCGGGCCACCTGCTGGTGGCGATGGGCCTGGAGGGAGGTCTCGGAGCGGGCCATCGCTCCCCCGGCTTGTCCGGCGTCCTGGATTCGCCCTCCGGCATAGAGGGGCTGGCTCAGGTTCAGCGACATCCCAAGGGCTGCCATGAGGGTCCGGGTGCTGAAGGGGAGTAAGAATCTTATCCTTTTAGTCATATAGGAATACTCCCAGGTAAAAAAACTCAGCCCAAGGCCTTGTAGGTGCTCCTCGCTCGCTCGCTGACATGGCCGCAGACCAGTCCGCAGATGTCTTCGACTAGGGGGAGCATGGGCTTGAAAATGACGCTGTTGCCCTGGGGCTCGCGCAACACCAGTCCGACCCGGACTAGGCTGGCTAGGTGCTTGCTGGCATTGGCCTGGGAGAGGCCTGCCGCTTCAGCGAGGGCCCCCTGGCTGAGCGGGGTGCCCGCATCCAGCAGGGAGCGGAGGATTTTGAGGCGGGACGGATCCCCCAAAGCCGCAAAGAGTTCGCTCACTTCTTCGATCATGGGGTTGGTCAGGTGGGGTTTCATTGGCACGCTCAACAACCAAATGGTAATACAGTTGAAATGTGGTGCAAGGTGAAAAGTTGAATCCCGCTGAAATTCGGCTCTATGGAAACATATCGGTGCAGATGGCCTCGAAAAAGGCGATGCAAAGTTGGTTATAAGCTATTGTGGCCGCATGACAGCTCTGGAGGTTTGGCGATGGAATGTGCAAAGTGCGGACAGCCTATATCGGATGGAGAATCCTGCGAACACTTTGGGAGCGTCTTATGTGAGGACTGCTATATCCAGGCGATCGAACCCCTGAGGACATGCGATGTGGCAGCTGTGCATTCCGCTAAGACACATCGGGCTGCGGCGGGCCAGACGGGCACGGATGGCCTCACGGCCCTTCAGAAAAGCATTTACGAATACGTCGTTGCCCAAGGCCGGGCCACGAAACCAGCCTTGTCTGAGGCATTCGGGTTGACGGCCCTGGAGGTGGATAGGCAGATGACCATCATGAGGCATTGCGAATTGCTCAAGGGACGCAAGATTGATGATGTCATTTACATGGTGCCCTTCGACTTGGAATGATTGGTGGATCGTTGAACGAATTGAAAGTCTTTAACTAAATGCCACTTTCATGATTTCCGATTCGGACAAATGCCCTGTAGGTAGGACCCCTGGGGTGCTGAGGCATCCCAAGGGTCTTTGAAAGAGGCGGGTTTCGCCTGGGAAGGCATCGTTGCCGATGCTTTTGGTTGCTAAGGCCACCCAAGGAGAAACCCATGATGATGACAACCGAGAACAGGGTTGAAGATCAAGCCCGACGTTTGGAACTGAAGACCCAGGACCAGAGATTGAAGGTTTTGGCGGTCCAGGGAGCGGGGTTGAGCCCCTGGGAAGCCGATGTCCTGGTAACCATGACCCGAGAGGTCTACTTCACGGAGCCGGGTGCTGGTCCACTGCGGACGGGGCAGATGCGCTACGAGTGCGTGGCGGCGGGGCAAGGGGCAGGCAAACCGATCCGGGAATGTCGGATGGTCACGGTGGTCCTCACGCTATTCGAAGGGAAGGACGACCTACAGCTGATCCATCGCCTGGGTCAGGCCGCCCGACGGAAGGTTCTGATCCAGCGGCTCACCGAGGAGGCCCGTGAGCAGGGCGGCCTGCTCAGCCAGGAGGATCTGGCGCTGCTGCTGCAGAGCGACACGCGCACCATCCGCCGGGACGTCAGGGAGCTGCGCGAGCAGCAGGGCATCTTTGTGGCCACGCGGGGGCAGATCCAGGACATCGGTCCCGGGGTCTCCCATAAGGGTGTCGCCATCGGCCATCGGCCATTGGCTGGAGGGCCTGGAGGCCGTGGAGGTGGCCCGGCGGATCAACCACACCCTGCACGCCGTGGAGCGCTACATCCACACCTTTTGCCGGGTCGTGTTCCTGGCCCGGAAGGGATTCCATCCCCTCCAGATTGCACTGACCGTGGGCATCTCGTCCGGAGGCACCCGGACCTTCCTGGACATCTACGAGGCGCACCGCCACAGGAAGGCCTACCAGCGGCGGTTCCAAGAGATTGATCTGATCGGGGCACAGCACTACGAGGCTGAGGACCTCAAAAAGGGGGGACCTTTGCCCAGGCCAGAAACCTCCAGCACGAGCGGGAGGCCATGATGCGAGAGCAGACCGAGCAGCATCACAGCATCTACGGCCCTATGCAGTTCAAGAACTTCGAAGGGGCGCTGGAGTCCTTCTTTGCCAACGAATGCCCCCAGCTCGGGGGAGCCAAGACCCGCCAGGTGCTGGTCCAGCTCATCGCGGATCTCGTGAGGAAGTTCTATCCCCAGACCAGCCACCTGCGACAGGGGCAGATCCAATGGACGGCCGTCCACAAGCTGGAGAAGGCCTCCTACGGCAAGCGCATCACCCAGAGCCGCCTGACGCCGGTAATCCTGGATCTGGTGCAGGGGCGGGATGCTCAGGACCGGGCTGCAGGCATGAAACTCCGGGAGCAGAAGCAGGAGGCTGTGGCCCGCCTGTTCCAGCAGGCCTTTGAACAGGACGGGGTACTCACGAACAGCGACTGTGCCGTGCTCCTCAAGATCTCGCCCAGCACCGTGAGCCACTACGCCAGGACCTGGGAGGCTGAACACGGGCGCTACCTCCCGCGCCGAGGCGTGATCCATGACATTGGCCCGACCCTCACCCACAAGCGCCAGATCGTCCGAATGATCGTGCTCGAAGGCCGCAAGGTCGAGGAAGTCTGCCGAGCCACCGATCACAGCCCCGAAGCCGCCCACCGCTACCTCAAGGCCTTCAAGCAGGTGCTCCTCTGTCACCAGAAGGGCTTCAACGTCCAGGAGATCAGCTATGCCGTGAAAATCAGCCAGAGGCTTGTCCGCGAATACCTGAACCTCGTCGAAGAACTCGCCAACGACAACCGGGCCCTCAAAGCCCTCCTCAACGATTCCCCACTACAATGACCCTCACCGCCACCCAGCGGACACCCGCCCACTACAGGTCAGGCGCCCTTATTTCCGTAACATCCTTCCAGTCATAGGGAGGGTGCCCTGGGCAAGGTCCACTGATCGAAGGTCATAGAAGCGGATCGCCGGATCACACTCTCCGGCGCCATCCCAGAGTGGGGTGGGGTGAATGACCCCTTTGATGCAGTGATCAGAAAAAAAACCGCCTTGCAGGACGACCTTGGTCGCCTGCAAAGCGGTTTCTTTGGTTCACAGCTGATGGCAAACGCTGTCCTCAGGCCTTGACTACCAGCTTGCCGCCGCCGGGCAGGTCGTAGCTGCCGGCTTCGGCACCAAAAGCGGTGATGGTCACACCCTTGAGGGCATCCAGCTGAGCCGGATAGACGTCGGCGGTCAGGGTCACGGTCGAATCGGCGGTGGCGATCCACTTGCTGGCCTGGTCGAGGGCCAAGTTGCCGTTGTGGATGGCGCCAAGGTAGGTCACGGCAGCCATGGAAATCCACATGGCACGTTCCGGATCCTCGTGGAGCAGGTCACCTTCGAGGTTCATGTTCTTGAACACCACGTTGACGCCGTAGGGCGTGGCGCTGGGCACGGTGGCGCAGGGGTCGTCGTTCTTGATGGTGCGCACCAGGACCTTGTTGCCGGCCGCGATCTTGACACCATCAAATTCCAGCTGGGTGTTCTCGCTCTTGACCAGGACGACGTCCTTGCCCGTGACGATCGAACCACCGTTGACGAACAGCGAGCTGACTTCTTCCGGCACGCCGCAGACGTTGTGGCTCAGCACAAAATAGGTGGCGCACTTCGACACGCAGTTGTTGAAGGTCATGTCGCCTTCACCGGCAATGATCCCGGCCATGCCATCGACATCGAAACGGCAGTTGTTGAAGACGTCATGACAATCGGGGTCGGCATAGGCGCCGTAGCCCTTCTTGGTGGCGATCACTTCACAATCGTTGGCTTCGAGGTAGACAAAGCCTTCAGCGACCTCGGTGGACAGGGCGCCCCAGCCGTCGCAGATGATCTTGCAGCGGTTGAAGTATGTGTATGAGTTGCTCATGCTGCAGTGGGTGCGGCAGTTGCCGCCGATCTCCAGGGGGGGAGGAGGCGTCTGCATGAGGCCGGTGGCCGGGGCGTAGCCCTCACCAAAGGGTTCGCCATGGGCATACAGCACCGAGTCGTTGACCCGCAGGGTGCTGAATTTCTCGGCCACCGAGCAGAAGCGGCTCTTGCCGGCGGTATCGATCACGACGTTGTTGGCCGTCAGGTCACCATGCTGGGTGACCGCAAGGCCGACGGCAGGGCTGCAGACGCCCGTGCCGCTGCCGTGCAGGGCCATTGATGATGGGCTTGCCCGGGTTGAGACCGGCATTGACACCCATGATGATGTCTTCGGTCTTGACGGACAGCGTGGACGGCAGCCGGGACGGCTTGCTGATGTTCTTGGCCTTGATTATGCTCATTGTATGAATCCCTTTTTGTAATTCGTGAGCGGTCACTCGAGATCGCGACTAGGTTGATTTGCCTACTTCTTCCAGCGAATGACACCACCGAGGAGATTGGGATCCAGGTTCCAGACCATGTCGTAGGCCTTGGAGATATCCTCGAACTCGAAGCGGTGGCTGATCAGGGGCGTGATATTGAGCGAGCCGAACTTGATGAGGTTCAGGATGACCCGGATATCCTCGTCGCTGGTCCAGGTGTCGGAGTTGACGTAACGGACCAAGTTGTCGCCCATGACCGGGGGCCACTCGCCCTTGATGGTCAGATCGGCCCGCTTCAGGGCGAAGGGCTTGGAGTTGATGTAGCCGCCGATGAGGGTGGCGCCCTTCATCATCAGGTTGGTGTCGTACTGGGGGGCGTCGCCACCGTGGACCTGGGACATCATCATGACCCGGCCGCGCTCGGAGACCAGTTCGAAGGCCTGGTCCAGGGGCTTGCGGGCGCCGGTGGCCTCGAAGATCACGGGAATGCCGCCCCAGCCGATGCTCTCGATGACCCGCTCCAGCTCGCCGGGCTGGGTCTTGGGGTTGATGGCGTAATGCACGCCCATCTTGCGGGCGTTATCGAGACGGCGGTCGTCGAGGTCGGTGACGATGAGGGGCATGGCGCCAGCGAGACGGGCCAGCTGGGCAGTGATGGCGCCCACGAGGCCCTGACCCATGACCAGGGTGGGCTCGCCGAGCTTGATGCCGGTGCGGCGGATGGCATACATGCCGGTGTGAGCCAGGTTGAAGAAGGCGGCCTGCTGCATGTCGATGCCGTGGGGGGCAGGGGTGCAGTTCTTGGCATCCATCAGCAGGTACTGGGCGTGCTGACCGGTGGTGACGACGGGATCGCCCACCTTGAGATCGGTGACATCAGGACCGACTTCGATGACCCGGGCGGCCATGCTGTAGCCGATGGGCTGGGGCAGGGGCACGATGTGGTTGCCCATGAGGGCGTTCTCGGTGCCCATGCTGATGGTGCTGTATTCAGCTTCGAGCAGAACCTGACCGGGGCCGGGCTTGGCCAGGGTCTTGGTCTTAAGAACAACTTTGCCGGGCTCGGCAACGGCGTACTGGGTTTCCATGCTAAAACTCCATTTCACCTAAAAGTGATTAAAAAGTGCTGCATACGAATAGCCACCCATATCCATTTGTCGGGTAATGGTATGCAACGTTGGGTCGTCGAATTCGTTCAGGCAGGCTGGCCAGAGGTTGGCTTCTGAATAAGTTCGATCAGATTGCCGGTGTTGTCGCGGATAAAGGCAACTTTATCGCCAGCCATCGGAAAGATGTCCATAGCCACATCCACCCCCTTGGCCTTCAGATCGTCCATCAGGCTGACAATATCGTCCACCAGATATGCGACATGCTTGGTTCCGTGGGTCCTGATGTCCAGGTTGGGGATGCGCCGATCATTGGGAAGCGATGCGGATCCATCCACATGGAAGAGTTCAATGCTCCAATCGCCGAGTTCCATAAACACGATCCGGGCTGGCAATTGGGGCACATAGGCGTCTGAAACGACTTGATATCCAAACATCCTCTCGTACCAGGCGATGGAGGCCTCCATATCAGCAACGCTGATCCCTTGGTGAAGTGGCCTAATTGGCAATTTTACATTCTCTTTAAGTTCTGACATAGCCTCACCTATCAACGTTATATGGTGTTTTTTGTGTCGATATATACGAGTAGATTCGTCGCAGTTTAAACTGTGAATAGGTATTCAAAAATCAAGCTCATGCAATGCGGCGATTGGACCCCAAATCCAAGGTCTAAATTGATACAAAATGCCTATATATCTACGCCCTTTGCCGTAGGTTCTTTCGAAGAAGTCATGTGGTTGACTTATCCAGTATGGAAGGCATCGCAAAAGGGTCCAACGCAAAATTGGAATGACTAGGTTCTCGGTAAAGCGAGATGAAAATTTCTAATTAATTAAATACATCTCATTAAAGGCTGTGTGGGCCCATGTGTAATGTTTAATGAATTCACATGCGAAAGTTTTTTCTATGAAAAGCGGGTTGCAGAATGAGGCAACAGGCTCTATCTCGATAACGGTTAGCCACTGATCTGATTGAAGCCCTGCAGGAACGTAGGCAGGAGGGGATTGCTCCCCTCAGCTCTCCAAGCCACAACGAACTCGACTTCCACATCGTCATCCTCCAACGCCACAGCTCGAATGCGGACATTGCCGTATTCCTGGAGAATCTGCCGCGGCTGGATGGCAATCCCTTGCCCCATTCCGATGGCCATGAACATGGAGGGGAAATCTGGCGAATATTCAGTCAGGCTGGAGTCCAGGCCCCACTTTGCACACAGGGACCTATGCCACTTGACCCCAAGTCCCCCGACACTCTCGGCGAGACTCAGTAAGGGCTGCCCCTTAAGGTGCGAAAGCCTCAGTTTCTCCCGATTGGCGAAGGGGTGATCTTCCGACATGACCGCCACCATCCTATCTCGAAGAACCACTAGACTTTGGACACCATCCAGACATACATGATCGAAAGTCGGAGCGAACCCGCAATCGATCTCCCCAGCCAGGATGGCATCCAGCATGCGGGCAAGGGACACATGCATCGTCTTCACTCGCACCCCTGGGCAGGCCATCGAGAATGCCCGAATGAGCCCCGGAAGTGTCTGCGTCAGAACTCCGTCCAGGAATCCGATGGTCAAGCCCCTCCCTTCCTCTTTCTCGATACCCTTGGCCTGGAGGAGAACGTGCTCGTAATCGGTCAACAGATCGTGCACTTGTTCCGCAAAGGCTCGCCCAACCTCTGTTAGAGAGATGAAGTTATGCCCACGTTGGAAAAGGCTCTTGCCAAGGGACTTCTCCAAAGCCACCACCTGATAGCTAATACCTGGTCTGGTCCTGCATCTGCTCTGCCCCACCCTGGTGAAGCTTTGAGAGGATGCCACCGCAAGGAAGCACTGAAGCTGCCGGACGTCCAAGTACGGACCAGGCCCGCTTCCCCCTTCACAACTTCCTTCAGAAGGAACTTGGCATTGGGGCACCATGGCCTCGAATTCGGCGGACAATCTTTGCACTTGGCCGAAGAAGTAAAGCCCGGTCGGCGTGAGGTGGACCGCCCGGGTACTCCGGACAAAGAGCTTCAGCCCAAGGGAGCGCTCCAGGGAGGCAACCTGATAGCTGATGGTCGGCTGAGTCATGCCGAGATGCTTTGCTGCCTTGCTGAAACTTAAGAACTTCGCTGCAGCCATGAAACTGCGTAACTGACGCGCATCCACCAGAGCCTCCCCCAGCCCCAAGCCTACCTGGGCTTGAAAGTCATGGCTTAACTTCAGAGCCCGCGGGAAGCCTTCGGAGGGAGCGGGCAACATGAACAGCTCTCTCTAAGGCATCTCTGTCTGCAGGAGTTAGCTTCATATCCCGAAGGATTCCCAAAGCAAGCTCCTCAAGGAGAAGGAGTCGGGAGGAGTCATTTGGAACAGTCTGGTTCATGGTTCGGTCACTGGCGTCACTCGCTTCAATCACGACATATCATCTCCCATCCCAACTGAGCCAGTCCACCGTTGCTAAGGTTGAAAGCCCAGCCCTTTGGCCTTTAGCGATGCATGCCCATATCACCCGTGGAACCGAGCATGAGTGGCCTGGCCAAGAAACATAAGGCCCATGGAAAGAACGGCCTTCTTTCCCCGTTGCTCAGTAACATCGTTCTCGACGAGCTGGATACTGAGCTTGCGAGGCGAAGGTATCGCTTCGTGCGCTATGCGGACGACTGCAACATCTACGTCCGCAGTGAACGTGCAGGAAAACGAGCCATGGAGAGGGTGTGCCGATTCATCGAGAAGTGGTTGCGCCTCAAGGTGAACGAGCAGAAGAGCGCCGTTGCGCACCCGGAGGAGCGGCATTTCCTCGGATTCAGTCTGCGGCGAGAGCCGCTGGAGGGAGAGGTGGAAGTGTTGCTGTCAAAACGCTCGAAAGAGCGGATAGACAGGCGAATCCGCGAACTGACGCCAAGAACGTGGGGGAACTCGCTGCGCGAGTGCATCCGGCAGACCAATGGGTATCTGAAGGATGGATCGGGTTCTTTGGTATCTGCACATGTGGGGAGGAAAAGACGCTGAAGTATCTGGATGCACACATCCGGCGCCGGCTGCGTGCATCCAGCTAAAGCAGTGGAAAAGCAAGCGAAGCATAGCAATCCAACTGATTCGGCTGGGCGTGAGTCGAAAGACGGCCTGGAGAAGTGTCTATGACGGACGGAAGTCCTTATGGACACTGAGCCACAGCCTCGCGGTGGACCGGGGACTCTGCAACGCGTGTTTTCGCCAAGCGGGGGCTCGTGTCCATCTGGGAGAAGTGGCAATCCAAACGCCCAGACGTCGTTGCCCTGGCGCAGCCCGTGCTGTCGCCGGGATAGGAGAGTTCGTGAACCGGCCGGTGGCGGGGGTCATAACCCGTCATCCCGAAGAGCCGTGTGTGAACAGCACTTGCACGCTTCCGTGAGATGTGCCCCGGCAACGGGGGTGCCTACTCGAGCCCCGCTACGCCAGGAACTCGCGGAGCGAGGAATCACTGGTCAGCCTGAGAACTGTAGAGCGGGCCACCTTGCGTTTCGAAACGGGGCCCGGGCAGCAGCTCCAGGTCGATTTTGGGGAATGCTGGCTGGAGGTAGCTGGTGAGCGGGTGAAGGTATTCGTATTTGTGGGCACCCGGGATTGTATTCGATGGAAAATTTTTGAACATTTGATGTTTTGTGGTAAAATGTCCACATCGAATGGTAGTCCAAAGCGCAAGAGCTGGCGGGAGGCAGAAGTGGTCTCTGTAGGGCTAAACGGGCGAGTTCCATGGTCTTTGAGTGTGGATAGCTGCGGCGAAACAAGGGCGACCTTTGGGCGTCCGCGGGTTTCGCAGGAGCAGTCCTCTGTACCAGGATCTGGGGATTCCAGCCCACCCAGCGGGGGTGGGCGTAAAGTGCTTCCGCGAAAAGTGACAGAGACCTGATTCGAGTTAGGGGAAGGCAACAGAGGAGGGCGGGCTATGGACGGGACCGAGGCTGAGGCCAGGGAAGTGGCGAGGGGTCGACAGACGAGGAGCAGTCGTCTGGCCCGGCAGATCGAGGCTCAGTTGGCGGGGCGATCTTCGGGGCAGGTGACCTTAAAAGTGACCCTCACTGGGCCCGCGGCAGAACACTGGAGGGCCATCGTGGTAGCTGCTGAGGGGCTACACCTGGATAACCGAGCCTTGGTTGCAGCGCTTCTGGAGGCCGGTGGCACGGCACTCCGCCGGGCCCTGCAAGTGATACCTCGCTAAGGGCCCTGGGGGCGCCGTGGACGTGCTGATCCGGTATGATGCCGAGGCCGGTGCACGAACGGCTGCCGGCGTGGTCGAATACTTCGGCACACACCTGCAAAGCCGGACTGAGGCCGGTGGCTTCGAGACCTGTCACGGGTATCTGAGCCGCGATGGACGGGTCCGCCCAGAGGTGTGGCACCCGGAACTGTGGCAGGGGTTGGGGTGGGACCCGAGTAAGAGCGAACTTCCGCCGCCGGACCTGATACACAACTTGGCCCATGGGTGTGATCGGGCACACGGCAAGTTGACCCGGGGGAACGGGTTCTTTCGGCCCCCCAAAGAGGCCCTCGTGACTCTGCCGTGCGAGCTGAGCCAGGCTCTGGCTGACTACCCCGAAAGGGCCCGGGAAGTGCTGGCAGCGGGCGTTCGCGCGCATCGGCAGGAGGTCGAGCGGCAGGCTGTCCGTGTCCGGGCTGGAAAGGGTGAGCGGGAGTGGCATGCCGCTCAGACGCTCACGCTTGTTTACTATCACGCCGAGAATCGGGCAGGAGAAACTCACTATCACGCTCACGTCCTTACCTTTTTCCCCGCTTGGCACCTGCGGGAGTGGCGCACCTGGGATAACGGCAGCTGTGTGCGGAACATGTCCAAGCCTGGTGGAGGACGTGCTCGGGTGACGGAGGCCATGGTGGCAAAAGCCGCTGAGCATGGCTTCCGGGTGGAGCTCCAACGTGGCCCTGCATCTGCGGGGGCAGGGCAGGTGCAGGGCGCGACTGTACACGGTCCTGACGGTTTGGTGATTCTGGCAGGAAGCGTTAAACGCAAGAGAAGGGCTGAGATACTGGCTTTCCAAGAGATGAAGTCAGCCCTTGGGGGAACCGTTCCTCTAACATCGAGGGAACTCGAGTTGCTTCGCAAAGCCTTGGGCGGAGCAGAGACTCAAGCATTGCTCGGCCCTCTTTCTGGTGAGAAAAGGCGGAAAGTCATTGTCCAAAAGATGAATTTATTAGGCTTCTTGGGTGATGGTGGGGCCATCCTGGGGGCTGAAGAACTGACGAGGCGGCTAGCTCTCTATGAGCAGGACCTGGCTGTGGCCCAGGTGCGACTGGAGGCGGGGATTGCCTTGCCGGGCGTTGGCCCGCAATTCAATTCCGCCGCGGAACTGGTCCAGGAGAAGCGGAATGAAGTGCTTGGGGTGGTGATGGCCATCGGAGGGAGCCCCGTCGATCTCGCAGACTCCAGTAAAAAGGCTCGGATTCGGTGGACCTCGGACTATTCACGGATTCTCCTTCTGGTCCATTCGGCCGGGGAAGGAGGTCTTCGGACGGATTTTCTCGAGAAAAGCGATTGCAATTTGCTGAGCAAGTTGAAAAAAGCCGGTCATTTGAGAGGAGATAGAGAAAATGGAAGAGTCGCGTACCGGCTCACATCTCTCGGGCTTGCCCGACTTTCAGAGGTCCGAGCCAAGTGCGGCTCCCTGGTGGCTGCTGTGCTGCCGGGTATTCACGCGACGCTTGCTCTGGCGGCGAGTGGCGATCGAGGTTCCCATGGAGGAGGTGGCTCGCGCCCAAGGGAAGGCTCCTCCGGAACCGCTCCTGCCCGCGGAGCCGATCTTCACGGGGAGTCTCCAGGACCAGGAGGCCCGGAAAGCCTACGCCGCGGATCGGGCGGTGTGGAACGAGCGGGTGCATGCGTTGAGGTTGGAGTACCAGGAGAGCCTAACTGCTTGGCAGGCTCTGGGTTGGAAACATGCCCAGAAATGGGAAATGCGTCCGACCCCGGAGCTGGCGCCCTTCGATTCTCGGCCTCCGGAATCGAGGGAGTGGGTGCCGCCTCGGGGGATAGAGACCTGGGTCCGACAGGCCGAGGAAGCCCGGAGATTCCCCGCATCGGTGCGGAACTGGCGCTTTGGCCCCGAGGGGAAGTGGGAGGAGACCCTGAAGCGAGGCAAGCCGTGGGCACCCTATTCCTCCAAGGAGTTGAGGGCGGTGTCCGGACAGTGCTCCTACCTCCCAGAGGGGCTTCTCATTGCAGTGCCAGGGTGGGCTCTGGGTTCGTTCCTTCGGCAGGCAGAGCAGGAGGCCTTGAGTCTCCTGCCAGCCCGGTGGGATATGGTGGCAGGGCAACTGGAACCTGCTGGGCAGGTACCTCAGCTCCTGCTTCAGCCGGTTCTGGAAGTCGTAGCTTCCGTGGCGCTTACGACCTTGGGGGTGATGCCCGTGAAGCAGTGGCCGGATGTTCCGTCCAGCGTTTGGGAGGAGTTGCCAGGGTGGCAGCCCGGTCAGCAGGTCCCTACGACGCGTCAGGAATTGGCCGCCCTGGAGCACTGGCTCAGAGAGCAGGCGAAGGTCCCGAATTGGGCCGCTACGCCGGATTACCGATCGCAGGCGGCCCTCAACCTCTGTTGGGTGGAGGCTCGGGAGCAGAGGCCAGAGGCATTCCTGTGGCAACCGCTGCTGGAGGCATACGGCAGTGGCCTCTCCGAGACATCCGCTTCGGGCGCCTCACTCAGACTTTGAAGGGCTGGGGGCAGTGGGTGCGACTGGCTGCGCACACTTTGGGGGTGGCAAGTTGGGTTGGAGGCGTGCTGGAGAGGTTCGGTGGGGATAAGGCGTGTCCGAATGACGTATTGGCGGTGGAATTTTCATCTGGCTCCTGGAAGGAGGGCCATGAGTCCAGCGCAAATCGGCCGCTCAGTAAGTTAATGGGATTTTTTGGATTTTGGCCTGAAAAAGGAGAACGCCATGAACAGCACGTTGAAGGTGACCCCTATCCACGAAAAGGTTACCGACCCCGCGACCGACGTCGCCGTAGGTACTGCGCCTGTGTTGCCTACCTGGGCTCTCGTCCAGCAGGCACCGTGGAAGCTCGCTTCCCGTCCCTTTCTGGATCCGTGGGTGAACCCAGAGTCGAAGGCTCTGAATACCTGGGAACTGGCGGAAGCGGCTGGTTTGCTTCGCCTCGATTCGGAGGATGGAGCGTGGGCGATGAGGCACCGGCAGGAAAATCCCCAGATAATTCCGCCATTTCTCCGGAAGAAGCTCGCGCAGTATGCCGAGAGAGTGATTTCCGAGGTCTGGATGGTGTGGTCGGCTCCCTATGTAACGGAAGTGCTTTGTTTGCCGTTGGTTCTCTCTCGTCTGCTTCCGGACGAGGCCCGCTGGGCGCTGGGCCAAGCCTGGCCAGCCTTCAAGGAGGATCTGGTGTACGGGCTATGGATGGCGATGCCGGAGGAAGTGTTGACCACCCGCCTTCTGGACCCCACGAAACGGGGGAGGATTGTCGTGCCCCCCATGGCGTTGCCGGTGGCCCCCAGTCCCGACCTCTGGCTTGCGTGGATGAGCCCCCAGGTCGGTGCGATGGTCCCTCTGCTCATCCGTTCCGGGGACTGCATTCGGGCGGGAGAGGCTCCCTTACTTCGGCACCAGGAAACGGGTCATCTGGTCGTTCCGACGGTGGTCGGTACGACGATCTGCTTGGCGGGAGAGGAGATGAGCATGCTGGTCATGCTGCTGGATCACATGGGCGGTCTTTGGGTCGATGTGACCTGCGAGAACTCAGTGACTTAACTGGTGTCGCTCCAGAGTTCGGGGAACCCGCTTGTCGTGTTGATTCCCGGATTTTTGATGAGGATGAGGTGCCTGGTGCGGATGCAGAGGACGACCTCTTTAGGCCACGCGTCCCGGGTAGAAAGCCAAAACGCTAAAGGCCATGAGTGGAGATGGGGCCGGTCACTGGACTGCAGCCACTGGGCTGCGAAAGTGGCGGAAATGGCGTCCCTCAATGAGCGCGATCCTGACTGACGAGCGGAAGCTGTTGGTTCGTCTGGGTGACTCGCCGATGGCCCAGGATTGGCCCACCATGTGCTGTCCTCGGCGGCGGGGAGCGGGACAGCTCGGGAGGCGTTGATCGAGGCGCCTCCGGGTGTGCGGCGGATGGCAGCCTCCGGCCGATGAAGCGGACCCGGACGGGGGCTGGACCTGGGGCGGTTACACTTGGACCCCCTAGCCCGGGCCTGGGATGCCTGTCGGGCCGAAGTGATCAAGAACGCGGTGTTGGAGTGAGGGCGGATGGCTCCTCCAGTCCAGCCGCCTGCCAGAGGCCCATCAGGATGGAATTCTGGAATGACTCTTGGATCTCCGGGGCCTCTTCGAAGACCTCGGCCAGGTGCGAGGAGCATGTGGAGGCGGCGGCCTGAAGGGCCGATGTGATGCATTGGGAGGCCATGGGTTCGGGAAAGGCGGTCCGCCAGCCAAGGAGGGCCGCCTGAAAGGCCCGGTTGTTGGACTGCCGGGCGCCCCGGAGGCCGCGGCTCGAACCTTCCTGCTCCACCAGGCGTTGAACGCGCAGAGCCCCGCCTCATCCTCATGGAGGGCTTCGAGGCCGGCCTGGTTGGCCCGACTTGCCTGCTTGGGATCCCCCAGGCGGCGATAGAGCCGGAGCAGGTAACGGGCGCCACCACTGCGTGGATGGTCCACCGATCCACGATGGGGGCGAGAGGGCTGGAGGGCCTTCGAGTCCGGAATGAGAACGGCGTCAAGAGCGACTCGAGCATCCCCAAGGGGAAAGCCCGAGAGCCCGGAAAGAGGCACCCCTGGAATGTGGGGCCACTGTTGTTTGATATGGTCCGGGGCCTGAACAGGTTCACATGTTCTGGTCGGAACCCAGGGATTCAGCTGTTCAGGGCAGCCTCAGCCTCGGCGAGGGCCTGGAGGATGGAGGCCAGGGTTGGCGAAGCGCCCAGGAACATCGGGCTCATCGCATGGAGGTCTCTCGCAAGTTCCGCTTCCCGAACCTGCGGTGGCAGGAGATGAAAGGACCCCGCAATGGCTGTGTCATAGCTGGCCCAGGAGGAGGCAAAGAAACGGCTCTTGTGACGCACGACATCTGCCAAAAGATCCATCCGCTCCAGGGCCCTATTGCGGCCTGGGTGGCGCCACAGGGCCGCCATATCCGAGTAATGGCGGGCGGATCGGTCCTTGATCGGCTGCCCGGCGGGGCGGTGGAACTCGGCATGCAGGATGGTGGCCTTTTCCCAGAAGGTGCGCTCCATCTCCAGGGCCACCACTGGGCACTGGAAGTCGTCGAAGATCAGGCCGAGGGCATCGGCGAGCAGGGGCTGGATGGTGTGACGGCCGGTGGGCTGCTGGTCGGTGAGGGCCCCGAGTTCCAGTTTCACCTGCTTGGCGATGTAGCCTCCGGCCTGGGGCAGGACGGAGGGATAGCGGAACCAGATGTTCGGAGTGCCCGCGACCGGGTCGATCTCAAACCTCAGCCAGGGGGCCCCTCCCTTGGGAAGGCCCAGGACATCCTGGATGGAGTCTTCCAGGCGTGGTTGGATGACCTCACGCACATGGTCTTCGCAGGCGGCGGCCAGCCGCTGCATTCGCTTGCTGCGCTGGGTGGCCGAGGGTGCTTCATCCAGGTCGGTCTCGGTGAAGCCGAGAACCGCGGGACTCACTGAGAGATCCGCATCCTCGGAAAAGCGATCGATGACTCCAAAGACCTTCGAAAGGCTGGTGCCGCCCTTGAATACGAGGCTCTCGGCCACGCCGGGCGTGGCAAAGACCCGCCCGAGCACCCAGCAGACCCAGAAGTCCTTCTCGACAATGAGGGGGAGGATGCCCCGGCGGGCAGCGATCTGCTCGATGAGCACCCGCTGCTCGGCGGCAGGCTGGAGGGCAAAGGGGGTCACGGCTTCTCTCCGGCGATATGGCGCAGGAAGGGATGCATCCAGGCCGGGGCCAGGGGCAGGTCCTTCATCAGGCGCTTCCTGTCCTTGGCCGAAAGGGTCTCCTGCAGGTGGCTGACTCGTTCCAGGCTCACATGCTCTTTACCCAGGCTTCGGAGCGCGGCGAACACCAGGCTGCTGGTGGGGGCGGGCTTGCTGACTTGCTTCACCGGCCGCTGCCGGAGTTGAACGGTGAGGGGCCCGATGGTCACCAGACGGTCGGGCCCGTCTGTGAGAAACACAGCCTTGGCCGGAACCTGCTCCGAGAGCCCCAGGAGGTTTGCTGCCATGGCCTCCATGGGGAGCAGGGTCGCCCCGTCGCGGCGGGCCAGGGCCTGGGCGATGGCCTCGGCCGTGGGGAGGAGCTCACCGAGCAGGGGGTGGGTCCTGGGGACATCGTAGAGGCCTCTGGCGAGGTGCCTGAGGGCACCCGTCCGGACCAGGCGCATGAGGGCCATGCCGACACTGTGGGGGGATCCCAGGTCAGAAAAGTCCGAGGGCGTGAAGACCCGCTCTGGATAGGCCTTGGACTGACGGCGGATCCTTGCCTCCAGCTGCTTGCTGATGGAAGCCTCGCTGGCCCTGGGCCCCGGCAGGGGCTCAGGGGTCGGGTTGGAGGGAGAGTGACTGCTATACGCCATGGGGAAAGTATGAGGAAAAGCGTTAAAAAAACAATGCTTAATTTTTAACAATATTCATTAATTTTTGAGTAAACATGCAGATCTGGTGGCCCTTGGTGGGATACGCACCGGTGCGAGTTGCCTGTAGGGAGTGCCTGCTCCCGGGCCTCCGGCCGGACGCCGGCTTGCCCCCAGAGCCCCAATCCTTCTGGGGTTTCCGGATAGCCCTGGGCAGTCCCAAGTGCTTGAGGCGTGCTTGTCTTTCGACTGGCCAACGGGGATTGCTGAAAATGAAACTGGAGTGTCTTCAATCCCATGCCTTCCCTGACCCTTGATCAAGTGATCCAGGCCTACGCCGCAAAAGTGGCGGGGATGGCGTCCGTCAAGGAGCGGGACCCGGACGGGCGGAAGCTGCTGGTTCGCCAACGCTCCAGGCCCTAGCTGTGGCGACTGTCGCTTAGGGCGAAACACCGGAATGGTCGCTGGCGTGGATCGAGGCTACGGCCTCTGATGCGCGCCTGGGGCGCCTCTGGCTGCCTGTCAGAGGTGATCGCCTCCGGCGCGAACCGGAAGGAGTGTCTGAATGAGGCCATGTGGATCGACTGGAATCCCCTAAAGGGTGACCCGCCCGGGTTTCGTGTGGCTCACCGTCTGTCCCGAGCATATGCTCCCCGGATGAGCGATCGTCATCTTGACTTGCCCCATCTAGACTACGCCAGCCTCAACACAGAGGAGTTCAGGGAGGCACTGCGGGCATTGGCGGCGAGCTACCCGGAGCGGGTGGCCGAGCGTCGGGCTTCATCGGCGAGCAGGGGGAAAGGAGGCTCCGGCGCCTTAGGCACGCGGGCCAGGAAGAAGGCTTTCTTCTCTGTGGACAGGGGGCAGCTCCTCGATAGCCCGTTGGGCCGCGGCTGAAGCCGTTACCGGGCTTAGCAATGCCCTGGAGGAAGGGACGGCAGGCGGAGCAGTTGTCGAGGCGCTTGACGACCTTGTAGCCGATAAAATCGCCGGTCCGATCCAGCTCCGGGTACTGCGGGTCCAGATCCATGCGAGGGAGGCTGAGACGGATTCGGTTACAGGGTCAAGACTCCGATGGATTTAACCTTATTTAATTCTTATATTTAAAACACCGGCAAAATTTAGCAAAGTTTCCATGCTTCCCATTGGGTCGATAGGGCGGGGCGGAGGATGGTTCGCGAACTGTAGGAGGAGGACAACTGGGGATCATCGCAAGGCGGCCTAGCTTTTACGGACGCGGGATGTTGGCGAGGTGTTCGTGCCTGTGACCAGTGGGACCACGCCACCTGGAGGCCCAGGGGTGATGCGGGAGTAGGTGAAGTAGGCATAAAAGGCATTCCAAGAAGTCTCATATGGGAGCATCATGGGGAATGAAAAAAGCCGCCATCCGTGAAAAGTCGCCTGCCTATTTCGGATGCTGGGTTGGCATGGGTGCGGTTCGATCATCACATACTTTTACCTGCGCCGAGATTGGGCACACAGAAAACTAGACACGCCTTAACGCCTAACTCTAACCATGCTTCTCGCCTAGGAGTTCCGATGCCCAAACCCGATAAGGCTCTCGTTTATCATGAAATTGATGTAGTCTTTTTGCACCACCCAAATAGCAAGGCACGGGCCGAAGGCAACAATGCTGCATGGTACTGCCACTGTGGTGACTCTCTGCCGATCCTTGGTCGGTGTTACTACCAGTTTGGCTGGGATAACCACTCTATCTG
The DNA here is from genome assembly GCA_017859955.1 of Holophagaceae bacterium. Taxonomy (GTDB): domain Bacteria; phylum Acidobacteriota; class Holophagae; order Holophagales; family Holophagaceae; genus Holophaga. The sequence goes on along the minus strand of JAFNAB010000037.1, from coordinate 4,629 downwards.
CCCTCAGTGTGGAGCTAAATACCGTGTGGATAAGGATCCAAACAAAAAGGCCTGCCTAGTTCGAGAGTATTAATTGGCCGAACCAAGCGCTCAGCGTCCGATTGGTTGTGCTGCCGATTAGCTTCGTACGTTAGGCCATTCCTTTGAGGCGGCATGCGGCGACAAAAACGAGAATGTCAATCTGGAGATGGAAGTGATCAGTCGCGGTTCTGAATGGCACAGATGGGAGCCGCATATCCATGCTCCCGGCACAATCCTTAACAATCAGTTCGGTGTTTCCGACCCCTGGAACTCCTACCTCACGACACTCGAAGGCCTGACGCCGAAGGTCGAGGCGGTCGCGGTCACCGACTACTACGTTACCGACACCTACGAGGAATTCCTTAAGCATAAGGCTGCAGGCCGACTGCCCGGCGTGTCGCTGCTCTTCCCGAACATCGAGCTACGCCTCGACGTGGCGGCCAAAACAGGCTTCGTGAACGTCCACTTGCTGGTCAGCCCTGAAGAGCCCGATCACCTCTCGGAGGTGAAGCGCATCCTAAGGCGTCTTCAATTCCACGCCTTCAACGACCGCTTTGACTGCACGCGCGAGGAGCTGATAAAGCTGGGCAAACGCGCAGACTCAAGCATCACTGACGACGCCGTGGCACTCCGACACGGTGCCACGCAGTTCAAGGTCAATTTCGATCAATTGCGAAAGGTTATGGACGAGAGCGAATGGGCGAAAAAGAACATTCTGATCGCCGTTGCTGGCGGCGCCAGTGACGGCACTTCCGGCGTCCGTCAGGCCGCCGACGCGACCGTGCGTCAGGAGATAGAAAAGTTCGCCCACATCATTTTCTCCAGCAACCCCGCGCAGCGTGAATTTTGGATCGGCCAACGAGGCATCAGCGTCGAACAACTGCGCTTGCGCTATGGCGGGTGCAAGCCGTGTCTCCATGGCAGCGATTCCCACGACCAGAAGTCCGTGGGGCAGCCCGTCGACAATCGCTTCTCGTGGATCAAGGGTGCGTTGGCGTTCGACGCCCTGAAGCAGGCCTGCATCGATCCGGAAGGCCGTGCCTATGTCGGCGAGCAGTCACCAAGCTCGGGCATGCCGTCACAGGTCATCTCGCATGTGCAGATCGAGGATGCGAATTGGGCGTCCACGCCCGATATTCCGCTCAATCCCGGCCTGGTCGCCATCATTGGCGCGCGGGGTTCGGGCAAGACGGCGCTGGCCGATGTGATCGCTGCCGGATGCGACGCAATAACTCCAGCTGGTTGGGGCGCCGACGAGACCATCAGCCCATCGTTCCTTGCACGCGCACGCAAACTAATCGGTAATGCCACCGTGACTCTGACCTGGGGCGGTGGCGCGACGGTGACGCGCGCTCTCGATGGCGACGACGCTAACGGCCATACGTCGTTCCCGCGCGCGAGGTATCTCTCCCAGCAATTCGTCGAGGAACTGTGCTCGGCCAAGGGGGTCTCCGATGGTCTCGTTGAAGAAATCGAGCGTGTTATCTTCGAATCCCACTCGCAAGACGATCGCGAATGGGCGCTCGACTTCGCCGAGCTTCGCGAGCAGCAGACCGCTCGCTTCCAGCAAGCCCGAGAGCGCGAGGCGGAGGCGATTGCCGACATTTCCGACGGCATCGCCACCGAGCTCGAGAAGGAGAGCCTCGTGCCCAGCCTGATCACGCAGGTCGGGCAAAAGAAGAAGCTGATCGCCGACTATACCGCCGACCAGGCCAAGCTAGTGGTCAAGGGCACCGAGGCACAGGTCGCCAGACACACCCAGCTAAGCGGGGCGGCGCAGTGGCTCAGGAACAAGCTCCATGCCCTCGGCAATCAGCGCCGCACCTTCGTCGCACTGCAGAGCGAGGTTCGCGGCATGCGTGCCACCGGTGCACCTGAAATGCTCCGCCAGACCCAGACGCGACACAACGACAGCGGCCTCGACACCAAACAGTGGGACGAGTTCCTGCTGATCTACCAAGGTGATGTTGAAAAGAGCCTCACGTCCTATATCGCATGGGCCGACGGTGAAATTTGTAGGCTAAGCGGCGTTCCGTCGTCGCCCGGCGATCCCAATGTCGCCCTAATTGCCGACGACGCCGATCTCGCGGCGCTTCCTCTTGCGCTGATCGTCGCAGAGATGACGCGACTCGAGGCGCTGTTCAGCGCGGACAGGCTAGTTCGTGAGCAATACACAGCGCTCACTAATCGGATCGCTCAGGAGAATTCGGCGCTTCAGACATTGGAAACGCGGCTCACTGACGCCCAGGGTGCGGCAGCACGACGGAAGGACTTGCAGACTGAGCGCGACGAAACCTATGGCCGCGTGTTCGAGGCCATCATCAACGAGCAAGGCGCTCTGGCTGGCCTATACGCACCGCTGATGGCGCGCCTTTCCGCATCGTCGGGCACACTCAAGAATCTGAGCTTTTCGGTCCGCAGGATTGCCGACGTCCAGGCCTGGGGCTCGATTGCCGAAGAGCAGCTCCTCGACCGACGCAAGGCGGGTGCCTTTTATGGTCGCGGCTCGCTGATCGCAGCTGCGACGAACGCTCTCAATCCCGCATGGGAAACCGGATCGGCCGCCGACGTGAAGGCCGCCATGACGGCCTTCATGGGGAAATACCTGAAAGACCTCCTGTCGCACGCGCCATATGCCCCAACCCAGCAAAATGAGTTCCGTGCGTGGTCAAAGCAGTTCGCCCACTGGCTCTTCGGAACCAACCATATTGCCATCCGCTATGAGATTTCCTACGACGGTATCGACATCAGCAAACTGTCTCCAGGTACACGCGGCATCGTCCTGTTGCTGCTCTACCTCGCGCTAGACCATTCTGACGACCGGCCTCTGATCATCGACCAGCCCGAGGAAAATCTCGACCCGAAGTCCGTCTTCGACGAGCTAGTGCCACTGTTCATCGCAGCGAAGGCGAAACGCCAGGTAATCATGGTGACGCACAACGCCAACCTTGTGATCAACACCGATGCGGATCAGATCATCGTAGCTGAAGCCGGCCCGCATCCTTTAGGCGGTCTGCCTCCGATCAGCTATGTCGCGGGTGGGCTGGAAAACGCTGAGATCCGTAGGGCAGTCTGCGACATCCTTGAGGGTGGCGAAGCCGCATTTCGCGAACGGGCGAGGCGACTTCGTGTCCGTCTCGATCGATAGGCAGAACAACGATGGCAAGTCAGTCCGCGACCGGTGACCAATCGTTCAGCCTGCGTAGCTTCTGTATGCCGCTTCCCCACGATCATTAATTCCTGTCTCCCCTCAGCGTTGCTTCGGCAACCTTTTTGACTCCATTGCAAATTCCCGAAAACTCGGGTAAACCAAGTAGCTTGGGTAAACCCCGTAACCAGCCACAGGGTTTACCCAGGTTTATCCAAGTTATCCAGAATTCCCGAACCTTGGGCGGCGTCAATTAGGAACCTGGTTATCCACATGCCTCCGCAACCAGGAGGCGGACGGGGTGAGGCCCGGTCTTTGAGACTGCGGCGAACAAGGCAGGGAAGATCGCCTGTAGGTTAAAGCGGCGATTGAATCGGAACTGGTGCTCGGCAAGGTATCTGGGCAGGTGCCGTGCGCTGCACCAGCGGCAGACTCCGAGAATATTGCCCTTCAAGTTGGAGATGACCGTGTTCACGGCCTGGAAGGCCTCCATCTTGGAGCCCCTCCAACCGCCCTCGCTTTTGATGGGTTCGTGTGAGGCACCGGATGCGGCTACGCCACGAAAGCAGTGAAGCCCATCCGATACCACGTGGGTTCCGGGGGCCAATGTGTTCGCGGCCCATGCCTCGATCGTTTCAAGCTTGAAGTCCGTCAGGGCCTTGAGCACGGCATAGATGACCTGCCTGTGGTTTTCCATCGCGGTCTGAACCGCGACAAGGAAGGGCTGTTTCCCGGGAGCCCCACGGCCACGCTTGCCGCCGTGGGTAGCTCCACCCGCATAGGCATCATCGATCTCAACCCGGTCTTTGAGCTGCCGGTCCGATTCTGCAGCACTCATGGCGCAAAGGATCTTCTGCTTCAGGTAGTAGGCAGTGGGGTATCGGACGCCCAGATATCGCTTGAGTTCCAGAGCCGAAATGGAGTGTTTGCCATGCGAAAGCCGGTACATGGCCTCGAACCAGGTCCTCAGAGAGAGGTGGCTGGACTCCATGACGGTCCCCACGGTGACGGATGTCTGATGACGGCAGGCCTTGCACTGAAACAACTTCCGAGGAGTCAAGAAGTAGGCCCCACCGCTACCGCACTTCGGGCATTGAAACCCGTGTGGCCACCTTGCCTTCACTACGGCGTCCATACACTGCACTTCCGTGCCGTACCGAGCTTGGAAATCCCGAAAAGACAGCCCCTTTTGGAACTGGATCTGATTGATGGCCATGGAACACCTCCCGATCCGAAGGTTCGGTTCCATGGAATGACAAAAACTGTCCAAAACCCGCCTCATCCCGGGGTTTCGGAGGCACATGGATAATCAGGATTAGGAATGTGCGTCAGCGACAACTACCCTTGTGCATTTGAGGCAGCGACAATTACAAATGTGCTGCTGATGGCTTTTGGCGGAGGCCCCTGTGGGAAACGCGGAGCGTTTTCCAGCCGAAGGCCGAGGGAGGCGGAATTCCTGT
>JAFNAB010000036.1 GCA_017859955.1 Holophagaceae bacterium | reverse complement strand
GCCTGGACCCTGGGGCTGGAGGAGGAGATTGGTACCTCTGATTACCTGGTGGTGGAATGGGCCGGAACTCGGGGGCCCTGGCCCACGGCCTGGGTGGCAGAGTTGAGCCTGGAATCCTGTCACGAAGGCCGTATGGCGCGTTGGACACTCCCTGTCCTTCCAACTGCGGCATCCTGAGTCATGGATGCTTCCCAACTGATCGTCGGCGGACTCGCCTTTCTCGCCGGGGCCGGGGCCATGGCCCTCCTGGCCCGGACCCAGCGCACCCTCTCGCCCCGGGACCTCGACGAGGCCCATCTGCGCCTGCGTCAGGAATTCCAGGATTCCCAGGGGCGAGTGCAGCAGATCTTCACCCAAGGATCTGAATCCCAGGGCCGTCAGGTTCAGGAGGCCCTGGCCATGGGACGTGCCGAACAGGGGCGCCACCTCGAAGCCATGCAGCTGCGCATGGAGCGGGGCCTGGAACTCTTGAGGGGCACCACGGAGGAGCGTCTGGAACGGATGCGCCAGTCCATGGACGAGCGCCTGAGGACAAGCCTGGATCAGCGGCTCGGTGAGAGCTTCCGCCAAGTGAGCGAGCGGCTTGAGTCCGTGCATCGGGGCTTGGGGGAGATGGCCAGTCTGGCCCAGGATGTTGGCGGGCTGAAGCGGGTGCTCAGCAATGTCAAAAGCCGGGGGGTTCTCGGGGAGGTGCAATTGGGGGCCGTGCTGGAGCAGTTCCTGGCTCCGGGGCAGTTCGAGACCCAGAAGCGGCTGCTTCCAGGCTCCCGGGAGGCCGTGGACTTCGCTGTCCGCCTCCCAGGCCCGGAGGGAGAGCCCGTCTGGATTCCCATTGATGCCAAGTTCCCGCTGGAGGATTTTCAACGCCTTCAGGAGGCGAGGGAGCGCGAGGATCTGGAAGGGGCGAACCGGGCTGGGGCAGATCTGGAGCGGCGGCTTCTGTTGGAGTCTGTAAAAATTAATAGTAAATATATTTTGCCACCACACACCACAGACTTTGCTCTGTTGTTTGTTCCCACCGAGGGGCTCTACGCCGAGATCCTCGGGCGGCCGGGGCTCTTCGATCGCATCCTCCGGAAGCAGCGGGTGGTGGTGGTGGGTCCCACCAACTTGTGCGCCTTCCTGTGCAGTCTTCAGGCCGGCTTCGCCAGCCACGCCATCAGTCAGCGCAGCGGGGAGGTGTGGAAGGTGCTGGGGGAGGTGAAGGCGGAATTCCAGCGCTTCGGAGGGTGGGTCGAGGGTGTGCAGGCCAAGTTGCAGGCCGCTGCCCGGGAGATGGACAAGGTTGGGGTCCGGACCCGTCAGATGGAAAGGAAACTCCAGGGTATCGAGGAGATGCCGACCCCTTTGGAGCCGACTTTCGATGCGGTCAGCGGGGGGGAAGGGGCTTTTTTCGCTTCCTTGGGGACGGTGGAAGACTCGGGTTCCGTGGATTAGGGTGAAACCGGGACCTTTTCTTTATTTTTTTTGACCTAAATTTAGAAATTTGCATCTTGAGTCCGATAGGCTTTGGATAGGATTGCTTCCTGGAGGATGACCATGGTTTCTGTCGATATCAATTCCCAGCCCGGGAAGGACTTCTCAGGAGATGCCCTCATCGTTCCGGTTTTCTCCGGACGCGAGCGCCATCGCCTGCCCCTGGCCATCAGCAAGGTGGCCCGCCAGGTGATGGATGAGAGCGACTTCAAAGCGGATTATCTGGAACTGGTCCCCCTTCACCATCCCAATGGAGTCAAGGACACCCGTTGGATGGTCCTGGTCGGGCTGGGCGAGGAAGAGGCCGTCACCCCCAACAAGATCCGCAAGGCCGTGGGGGCCGCCGCGCGCTCCTGCCTGAAGAAGGGATGGAAGAAGGTCGGCATCATTTCGCCCTCCACCTCCAACATGGAACACGACGAAGTCCAGGCCGCTGTGCTGGAGGGTGCCCTCCTCGCCAACTACGACACCGGCACCTTCAAGGGCAAGCCCGAGCCCAAGGCCTTCGAGAAACTGGAAATCTTCACCAATGGCGACGACACCCGCAAGGCCCGCCGCCGCCTCCCCCAGATCCAGGCCGGCGTGGCCGCCTGTCATCGTGTGCGGGAGCTTACCAACACGCCTCCCTCCGACCTGAACCCTGAGGTCTTCGCCGATCTGGCCAAGAAGCTGGGCAAGGAGCACAAGGTGGCCGTTGAAGTCCTCGACCCCGAGGCGCTGGCCAAGGGCAACTTCAACGCTGTCCTGGCCGTTGGGCGAGGATCCGTGCACACCCCCCGGGTCGTGAAGCTGGAGTACAAGCCCAAGGAGAAGGCCAAGAAGCACATCGTGCTGGTGGGCAAGGGGGTCTGCTTCGATTCCGGTGGTCTCTCCCTCAAGGACGCCAAGGGCATGGAGACCATGAAGGACGACATGACCGGAGCCGCCATCGTGCTGGCCACGGTGCTGGCCTGCGCCGAACTGGATGCCTCGGTCCAGGTGACCGGACTCCTGGGACTGGTGGAGAATATGCCCTCGGGCTCGGCCTACAAGCCCGGGGATGTGATCCGCACCCGCAGCGGCAAGACCGTGGAAGTGCTGAACACGGACGCCGAAGGCCGTCTGGTCCTGGCCGATCTCCTGGACTATGCTGCTGAATTCCAGGCCGACCACGTGGTGGATCTGGCTACGCTCACCGGAGCCTGCTTGGTGGCGTTGGGCGAAGGGGTTTCGGGCATCATGGGCACGGATCAGAAGCTGGTGGACCGTCTCATGGACGCCGGAGCTGCGGTCGGCGAACACCTTTGGCAGCTTCCCCTGGTGGAGGAATACCGGGAATCCATCAAGAGTCAGGTCGGTGATCTCAAGAACTCTGCTGGCAGCCGCTGGGGCGGCGCGATCACGGCGGCCCTTTTCCTCAAGGAGTTTGTGAAGAGCGACTCCTGGGCCCACGTGGATCTCAGCAGCTGCTGGGCTTCCGCTGAGAAGGACTACCGTACCCAGGGTGGGACGGGCGATGGACCCCGCTGGCTCCTTGAATGGATCCTTTCTTGAGATATATGATTAATGCGGTGCGATCCGATAATTTAATACCTTCTATATTTCGCACTTGTCTATTGACCCACGGGAGTGTTGTTGCTTCTATGGATAAACGACCCTAATAGCTATTTTGGAGCACACCATGGAAGCCGTGGAAACTTTGACCAAGGCTGATCTTGCCAAGCACTTGATGGAAAATCTTGAATTTTCCAAGAAGGATGCGGACGAACTGGTGAATACCTTTCTCGAAAGCATCATCGGGTCCCTCAGGGACGGCGATGGTGTTGAATTGAGAGGCTTCGGCAGCTTCCGTCTCCGGGATCGGAAGGCCCGTCAGGGGCGCAATCCCCGTAGCGGGGAGAGCATTGCCGTCCCTTCCAAGCGGGTGGTCTACTTCAAGCTGGGGAAGGAACTCCGGAGCAAGCTCATCGACGAGGACGAGGACTGAGTTTCGGTTCCAGCCATGGGAAAGGGGGCCTTGCGGCCCCCTTTTCGTTTACCAAACTGACTCTTAGTCGACCTTGTTGCGCTTCACGAATCCAGGTCCGCTTTTCCGTTCGGTCACGGGTCGGTCCTTGTGGAAGGGCTTGCGGGGGCCGAATGCACGATCTTCGGGCTTCCGGGGGCCACGGGGCGCCGTGGAGGCGGATTCCCGGGCGGCGTAGGGCTTCCGGTCTGAAGCGGCCTTGGGACCGTCGGCGCTCCAGCCGGTGCGCTCGCCGGGCCGGGGCTTGAAGGGGCGGGCCAGCTTGGCTTCCATCTCCTTGGGGTCGGGCATGCGGTAGCCCGCGTGGGACTGGCCATCCGTGAGAGAGACCAGCGCGGCCACCAGTTCGACGGGGTCCGTGCTCTCCAGGAGGCGCTTCGCCAGCTCGCGGTGGCTTTCTGCCTTGATTTCCTTGAGGCGGAGGGCCAGACGGGTCTCCTTGGCCTCGCGGATCTCCTCCTGGGTGGGCACGGGGCGCCAGGCCAGCTGGAGGCCGACGCGACGGCCCCAGGCCATGAGGATGCGGGACTCCTTCTGGCCCACGAGGGCGAGGCTGGTGCCCTTGGCGCCGGCCCGGCCGGTGCGGCCCGAGCGATGGACGTAGCTCTCGACCTGGGTGGGAATGCCGAGGTGGACCACCAGGGGCAGTCCTTCAATGTCCAGACCCCGGGCGGCTACGTCGGTCGCCACCAGGATGTGGAGCTTGCCGGTCTTGAAGTTGTTCAGGATGCGGTTGCGAGCGGCCTGGGCCAGATCGCCGTGGAGATGATCGGCGGAAAGACCGGCTTCGCGGAGCATCTGGGCCACTTCCTCGGTCTGGGCCTTGGTCTTGGTGAAGACGAGGGCTGCGGAGGGGTCATCCTGGAGCAGGATGTTGACCAGGGCCCTGGACTGGTAGGGCTCGGCCACCAGGCAAGGGGTGTGGGTGATGTCGGCGTGGGAGGTGGCAGGGCCATCGTTGAGCTGGGCGCGGTGGGGATTCTTAAGGAAGCGCTGGGCCAGGGCGGCGATGGGGCCGGGCAGGGTGGCGGAGAAGAGGAAGGTCTGGGGGCGATTTCCGAGGCGGGAGAGGATCTTCTCGACGTCCTCAAGGAAGCCCATGTTTAGCATTTCGTCGCACTCGTCCAGCACCACCATGGTGGCCTGGGAGAGATCCAGGGAGCCCTGGTCCAGGTGGTCCATGGTGCGGCCGGGGGTGCCGACCACAACCCGTGCGCCGAACTTCAGGGCCTTGAGCTGGGGGCCGTAGCTCATGCCGCCCACCAGCTCAGCGATGTCCAACTGGGGGACCACGCTGGAGAGCTCGGCGGCCACCTGCTGGGCCAATTCCCGGGTGGGGGTCAGGATGAGGGCCTGAGCAAAGCGATCGGGGTGCAGACGGTGGAGCAGGGGGAGGCCGAAGGCCAGGGTCTTGCCACTGCCGGTGCGGCTCTGGACCAGCAGATCACGCCCTTCCAGGCCGGGCTGGTAGCATTCTGCCTGCACGGGGGTGGGGGTATGGAATCCGCGCCGTTCCAGGGCGGCAAGAATAGGTTCGCTGCAGCCCAGGGCTGCGAAAGTCGTTGTGCTCAAGTGTTTCTCCCGGGCGCTCGCCGAACGGGAATGGCGGAAAACGCCAGCCGGACTTGGCCCAATCAAGCAGTATCTCACCGGAGGGAAGAAAAGGCCATGGAAAAAATGGGTGACCACATGCGATGATCACCCCATGATCACGCTTCTTCTCATACGACACGGCCTTGCGGAAGATCCCAAGCGAGGCCAGCGGGATGCGGAGCGGGCACTCACGCCCGAAGGTTGGGCCAGGACCCGTGCGGCCATGCGCGGTCTGGTGGCAAGGGGCTACCTTCCCACCAAGGGCTTCAGTAGTCCCTACCGCCGAGCGGCCGAAACACTCCTCTGCCTCAAGGAAGCTGTCCCGGACGGTTTTACGGCTGAGTACCATGAAGATCTTGTGCCGGATGCCCGACCCTTGGATGTGGAGTACTGGCTCCGGGGTCTTTTGGTTGAAGCCCAGGCTCCTGCCACCTATGCCCTGGTCAGCCATCAGCCACTCCTATCCGATCTCGTCTATCAGCTCACCGGACGCTCCATCGATGTCAAAAAGGCCAGTTGCACCGTTCTGCACTGGGGGGAGCGGGGATTCGAGTTTGCCCTCCATCTCACCCCTTCCGAACTTCGTGCCGGGAGCTGAGGAGCTGGAAATAGACTGGCAAAAGCTCCCAGAAGGCGGCATACTGAGAGATCCTACCGCAGAGACTGCTGACTCTTCCCCGAGGGGGGGGAAATCAATGCCTATCGAAAAAAATGCAACCGCCGTCCTCAATCTCCATGATTTGAAGGAACAATCCATCGGTCGACTGGCCGAGATGGCGAAGGCCTACGGCATTGAAAACCCTTTGTCGTTGCGGAAACAGGAACTGATCTTCCGTCTGCTGGAAGCCCAGGCCGCCAAGGAAGGCCTCTTCTTCGCGGAGGGCGTCCTGGAGGTGCTTCCGGAGGGATTTGGCTTCCTCAGGGCCCCCGAATTCAACTATCTGGCCGGTTCGGATGACATCTATGTGTCCCCCAGCCAGATCCGTAAGTTCAATCTGAAGAGTGGCGATACCCTTTCGGGCATGATCCGCCCCCCCAAGAATGAGGAGAAGTTCTTCGCCCTCCTCAGGGTGGACGCCGTCAACTTCGATCCTCCCCAGCAGGCCAAGGAACGGCTTCACTTCGACAGCCTGGTGCCCCTCTATCCCACCCAGATGCTCAAGATGGAGCGGGATCCCCAGGAGTTGAGCACCCGGGTTATGGACCTCATGACGCCCCTGGGCAAGGGCCAGCGTGCCCTGATTGTCGCCCCTCCCCGTACGGGCAAGACCGTGCTCATGCAGAACATCGCCAACTCCATCACGGCGAACCATCCCGAGGTCTTCCTCATCGTGCTCCTCATCGACGAGCGCCCGGAGGAAGTTACGGACATGGAGCGCAACGTGCGCGGGGAAGTCATTTCCAGCACCTTCGATGAAAGCCCCACCCGTCACGTCCAGGTGGCCGAAATGGTCATCGAGAAGGCCAAGCGTCTGGTGGAGCACAAGAAGGATGTGGTCATCCTCCTCGACTCCATCACCCGTCTCGCCCGGGCCTACAACACCGTGGTGCCGCCTTCGGGCAAGGTGCTCTCGGGTGGTGTGGACAGCAACGCCCTCCAGCGGCCCAAGCGCTTCTTCGGCGCCGCCCGGAACATCGAAGGGGGCGGCAGCCTCACCATCATCGCCACGGCCCTGGTGGAGACCGGCAGCCGCATGGATGATGTGATCTTCGAGGAGTTCAAGGGCACCGGCAACAGCGAGATCGTGCTGGACCGCAAGCTCAGCGAGAAACGCATCTTCCCGGCCATGGACATCTTTCGCAGCGGCACCCGCAAGGAGGACCTCCTCATCGATGCCGCCAAGCTTCAGAAGATATGGGTACTGCGGAAGATTCTCTCCGCCTCCGGTCCCGTGGAGAGTATGGAACTGCTCCTCGACCGCCTGGGCAAGGCCAAGAACAACGACGACTTCCTGACCAACATGCAGGAACCGACAGGGCGGCGAGAGCGCTAGTTTCCGATCCGCCCGGCGGACTGGATATCGGGAGCGGGAGGATCCATGCGGGCCATGGTCTTCGAGGGAGTTGGCAAACCATTGAGGGAAGTCGAAATCCCTGTGCCGCAACCGGGGCCAGGGCAGGTCCTGCTGCGGGTGCTGGCCTGTGCCGTGTGCCGGACGGACCTTCACATCCTGGACGGAGATCTCACGGAACCCACTCTGCCCCTGGTGCTGGGCCACGAGATCGTGGGTAGGGTGGAAGCCTTGGGCCCAGGCGCTGTGGGGATCGCCCTTGGACAGAGGCTTGGAGTGCCCTGGCTGGGGGAGACCTGCGGATCCTGTCCCTATTGTCTTTCCGATCGGGAGAACCTCTGCGATCACCCGGTTTTCACCGGGTACCAGCGCCAAGGCGGCTACGCCGAATTCGTGGTCGCCGATGCTGCCTTCTGTTTCCCCATCCCAGATGCCTACTCTGACGCCGAAGCCGCACCCCTGCTTTGTGCGGGTCTCATCGGTTACCGCGCCTACCGGATGGCCGGGGACGCCCGCACCCTGGGGATCTACGGATTCGGTGCGGCGGCCCATATCCTATGCCAGGTGGCGGTGGCGGAGGGGCGCCAGGTGTTCGCCTTCACCCGCGAGGGGGATGCGGAGGGGCAGTCCTTTGCCCTCAAATTGGGCGCCTCCTGGGCAGGAAGCTCCCTGGGCCCTCCTCCGGTCGCCTTGGATGCCGCCATCCTTTTCGCCCCGGTGGGAGCCCTTGTGCCTCTGGCCCTTCAGGGGCTTCGCAAGGGAGGCATCGTGGTCTGCGGTGGTATCCACATGAGTCCCATTCCTGCCTTCGACTACAGCCTGCTTTGGGGAGAGCGTCGCATCCAGAGCGTGGCCAATCTTACGCGTCAGGATGGCCAGGCCTTCTTCGAGCTTGCCGCCCGGATTCCCCTCAGGGTCGAGGTCCAGGCCTATCCCCTGAAGGAAGCCCAACGGGCCCTGGATGACCTCAGGGCAGGGAAGGTCCAGGGGGCAGCGGTACTTAAACCCTAGGGCTTCAGTTGGGCCACGTGGGCGTCCATCGTGGCGTAGAAATGGGGAGAGGTTGAAAGGAACGCGATCCCTAGGCCGAGCCTCTCATCCCCCTCCTTGGACGCCTGAGGGATCACGTGGACAACCTGCGAGCAGATGGACGTCTTGGGCAGGTCGGCGTGTTCCAGAAGGAAATCCATGAGCAGGTATCCCCGGTGAAGGTTCGAGGCCAGAACCTTGGGGACCAGGGCAAAGCAGCCCCCGGCGCTCAGATTGGTCAAGGGCACATGGCGGTGTATCTCACCGTTCACTGAAAATCGAACGGTGTAGTCATGCCCGACTGGCACACGGCGGTATCTTCGTTGACGCTGGTCCTCAACCAAGGTCGCCTCCGGCCATGAAATGAATAGATGTTTGATGCTGGTGGATTACCTGATATGGAACAATCGTCAGAATTGTGGATCAAGTTGAATTATCCACTGGTGATTGGGGCTGATGGAAAGGGCTGACGGATCCAGAGATCCGGCAGCCCTTTCTTCTTGATGCTTTTTCTGTCCAAGCACTATTCGTTGATGAACTCGGCGGCGTTCTCACCGGCGATGCGACCGCTGTTGAGGCAGAAGCCCATGGTGTTGCCCGGGAGGATAAAGGGGTAGGTGTGGCCATAGATATTGCAAGCGTCGACGCCGACGGCGTAGAGGCCCGAGATCACCTGGTGGTCGTCCGTCATCACTTCGGTCTTGTAGTTGATCCGGATGCCGCCCAAGGTGCCGTAGCCGCCGGGGTAGTTGCGGCAGGCGTAGAACTTGGGTGTGCTGATGGGCTGCAGGAAAGCCCGGTCCTTGTCGTAGAGGCTGTCGTAGTGGTTGGCGCAGTCCTCGTTGTACTCCTCCACGGTCTTGAGGAGCCCTTCTTTGTCGATGCCCATCTTTTCAGCCAGCTCCTCCAGGGAGTCGGCTTCGCAGACGTGGGCGTAGCCCTCCTCGGCGGCGGCCTTCATGGCGGCGTCGAACTGCTTGTACATGTCGGGGGGGTGGACATGGGACTGGATGTCCGGCCCGTTGCGCTTGTAGTGCTTGAGCAACTTGGCATCGAAGATCGAGTAGGCCACGTGGTCGGGCTGGGCCACGATGGCGTTTCCGGTGAAGGTGGTGTTGGGGATGCCATCCTCGTTCATGAAGCGCTGTCCCAGCTTGTTCACCCAGAGGCAGGGCTGCCGGAAGGCCCCCTCCAGGGCGAAGTGGGCCATATTGTCAGGGATCTGGTACATCAGCTCGATGGTCATGGGGGTCTTGCCGGCACCAGCCTCCCAGGCCATCTTGATGCCTTCGCCCGCCATGCCGGGAATGGCGAAGGAGAAGAGGTTCTTGCCCCACTCGAAGCCGATCTGCTCCTTGATCATCTGGGGATTGGCACCGAAGCCGCCGGTGGCGATGATGACCGCCTTGGCCCGGGCCTCGATCTCCTCACCGTTCTTGTCCACGGCGATCACGCCCACCGCCTTGCCGTCTTCCACGAGGATCTTCTTCACCGGGGTTTCCAGGCGGATTTCGACGCCCAGCTCCTCGGCCCGCTCCGTCATCTTCTTCATCATGGCGCCAGCGGCGCGGGGACCGGGGAGGCCGCCGCCCTCGGGTTTGACGATGTGCCAGGTGGCCTCGGAGGTGGCGTAGGGCTTCATGGTCTCAGGGGCCGCGTAGGCCGGGGATACCGCGAAGAACTCGACACCCATCTCCTCCAGCCAGTGGATCGTGTCGCCGGACTTCATGTAGTAGTCGCGCACCAGGCGGGCGTCGACGTTCCAGTGGGTGAAGGCCATGTGCTTGCGGAAGGCCTCGAAGGGAGTGAGGCTCACCATCTGGTGCTTCTGGATGTGGGAGCCGATGCCCAGGGGGCCCATGCCCATATTGGCGGCGCCGCCCGTGGTGCTCGCCTTCTCGAAGGCGATGACCTGGGCGCCGTTCTCAGCGGCGGAGATGGCCGCTGCCAGGCCTGAGAGGCCGGCGGCGACGACAATCACGTCTGTTTCAAGCTGCTTCATGAGTTACCTCCAGGTTGGTGGAATTAAAGAACAAAACCGATGCACCTCCAAGGCACCAAGGCTCCAAGAAAAGCAGAAGAAAGAAATAACTTTCTTGGTTTTTCTTCGTGCCTTGGAGTCTTGGTGGTGGATCTTTTTTTCATCGCTTCTTCCAGGTCCCCACGGGGATGGGTTCCTTGGGGGTCTTGGGCTTGAGGGGGCCCGCTTTGACGATGGCGCCCTCGGGGCAGATCTCGAAACACAGGCCGCACTGGGTGCAGGCCTTGGCGTCGATGACGTGGATGTAGTCCTCTTCGCCCTCAATGGCCTCTTCGGGGCAGACCCCGAGGCACTTCCCGCATCCCGTGCACTTCTCTCCCAGGATGTGGAAGGTGACGTACTTCCTGCAGACGAGGGCCGGGCAACGCTTCCGCTTCATGTGGGCCTCGAACTCCTCGGTGAAGTGCTTCAGGCCTGTCAGGAGGGGATCGGCAATCCGGGGACCAATCTTACAGAGGGAACCCTCCAGGAGTGCCGCGGTCAGTTCCTGGATCTGGGCCTCGTCATCGGGTCTGGTCTTGCCCGAAGCCATGTCCGACAGGATCTCCTTGAGCTGGTAGCTGCCTTCGCGGCAGAGGACGCAGCGTCCACAGTTCTCCTCGGAGGTGAAGGTCAGGCAGCGCTGGGCCATGTCCACGGTGCAGGCGCTTTCATCGCCCACCAGGATGGTGCCCGATGGGGCGGGCACGTCCAACCCTGCCTCGGGGATGAAGGATCCCGTGGGGCCCCCCACCAGGGCGAACTTGAAGCCCTTCTCGCCCTTCATGCCGCCGCACTGTTCAAAGATCAGCTGACGAAGGGTGGTCCCCTCATGGGCCTCCACCACGGCTTCCTGCTTCACGGCACCCAGCACCTGGACAAGGAGGTTCCTGCTCCCGCTGGCCAGTCTGGCCAGTTCATCGGCATTCACGACCAGGGTTGAGGGTTGGTCGGCGCCTCCGGCCATGGCGGATTTGCCCGCCAAGAGCTGGAGAAGGGCGCAGTCCTCTCCGGCCATGTAGGAAGGGGTGATCGCTCTGACTTCGATCTCCAGGGGCAGCAGCTTCTGCAGTTTCGGAATGGCGTCGCTCAGGGCTTCCGAGGGCGTGGCCAGGGCGATGATGGCCTTGGTGGCCCCGGAGGTGAAGGCGGCGATGGCCAGGCCCTCCAGAAGGGCCCCTGGGGCCTTGGATAGGATGGTCGCCTGGATGGCCGCGCCAGGGTCGGCATCGAAGGCCCGGACGACGAGGCAGCTCTTGTCCACCTTCCAGCCCGTCTGATCCTGGAGGGCGACCCGGCCCCTGATCAGCGCCTCTTGGAGGGCAGGGAAGCCCTTGGTTTCGGTGAACAGGGTCGAGCCGCTGCTCGGAGTGATGATTTCTAAAGACACGTCATAACCTCAATCAGCGATGGGAGTAAGCGCTCCAGAACTTCTGCTCGGTGATCCGCAGGCGCAGATCGCACTGGAGGCAGCGGCTGGATTCCTGGTGGGCCTTCTCGTCGTCGTAGCCCTCGGGGCAGTCGCAGCGGGGAGCATCGGCGAAGCTCGCCTCGGTGCCCAATATTGGGCTGGGCTCAGAGACCGGGGCCAGGACTTCCTCGATATGGCCATCACCGCCCAGGAATCGGTCGATGGAGGCAGCTGCGCTGCGTCCTGCGGCGATGGCCGCGATGACGGACTTGGTGCCAGTGACCACATCGCCTGCGGCGAAGATGCCGGGCTTGGGGGTGGCCAGGGTGATCTCATCCACCGTGACCCGGTTGCCGCGCCCCAGGGGAAGGCCGAAGTCCTCCGTCAGGTCCGGACGCTGGCCCACGGCCATGATGATGGTGTCGGCCTCAATGGTGCATTCGGAATCCGGCACCACGTCCAGGATCGCCTGACCGTTGGCGTCGAAGCTGAAGGAGCGGATGCTGACGCAACGGACGCCGCTCACCCTGCCATCCTTGCCCAGGATCTCGTTGATGTTGACTGAAGGGTGGATCTGGGTGCCCTCCTCAAGGGCCTCCACGATCTCCTCGGGGCTGGCGAGCATCCTGTCCCGTGCCTCTAGGCAGATCACATGGACTTCCTTGGCTCCGAGCCGTCGGGCCACACCCGCGCAATCGAAGGCCACGTTGCCGCCGCCCATGACCACCACCTTTTCGCCCACAGCCTGGGGGGTGCCCAGGGCGGCCAGCCGGAGGAATTCGGCGTTGACGAGGATACCCGGCTGGTCCGAGCCGGGCGTGGGGAGCTTGATGCCCTTGTGGGCGCCCACCGTGACCAAGGCCGCGTCATAGCCATCCGCCAGGAGCTGGTCGGCGGAGGACACCTTGGTGCTGGTGAGGATCTCCACGCCGACCTTGCGGATCTCGTCGATCTCGGCGTTCAGGACCTCCACCGGAAGGCGGTAGCCGGGAATGCCCACCCGCATCATGCCACCGGCTTCGGGCAGCGCCTCCAGCACGGTGACGGCGTGCCCCTGCTTGGCCAGGTAGTAGGCGGCGGTGAGGCCCGCGGGTCCCGAACCCACCACGGCGACCTTCTTGCCGGTGGTGGGGAGCTGGCGGGAACCGGCCTTCCAGCTCTCGTCGCCGTGTTCGGCTGCGTAGCGCTTGAGGGCCCGGATCGAAATGGAATCGCTCAGTTCGCTGCGGCGGCAGGCGCTTTCGCAGAGGTGATCGCAGATGCGGCCCAGGGCCGCGGGGAAGGGCACCTTCTCCCGGATCACCGCCAGGGCTTCCGAGGGCTTGCCCTCCCGGACCAACCGGACGTAGCGGGGGATGTCGATCCCGGCGGGGCAGGTGCTGCGGCAGGGGACAATGGCCGCCTTGCGGTTCATGTTGGGATCCAGAAGGCCCTCCTGGTCCCGGATGGAACCCGTGGGGCAGACCTCGATGCAGCTCCCGCAGAAACGGCAGTCCGCGTTCTTGAGGGAGAGGCCGTCCCGCACGCCGACACGGGTGCGGCCATCCTTCTTGACGAAGGTCAGGGCACCCACGCCCCGGAGTTCGCCGCAGGCCCGGACGCAGCGTCCACAGAGAATGCAGCGGCTCATGTCGTGCATGACCAGGGGATTGGAGGTGTCGCTCGGGACAATATTGCCCCGCTTGCGAAGGCGCTGGTCCGTGACCTCCAGGTACTGGATGAGGGATTGCAGTTCACAGGCTCCGAACTTGGGACAGCCGGTGCAATCCGAGGGGTGCCCGGAGAGCATGAGCTCGGTGGACAGGCGGCGCATCTGTTTGAGCTTCTCGGATCGGGTCGTGACCACCATGCCATCCTCGACCGGCGTGGTGCAGGATGTGCAGGCACCCTCGCGTCCTTCAATCTCCACGACGCAGAGGCGGCAGGCCCCCACGGGGTCCAGGTTCTCGTGGGAGCAGATGTGGGGGATGTAGATATCGGCGTCGAGGGCTGTCTGGAGGAGCGACTTGCCCGCTTCGGCTTCGACCCTTTGACCGTCAATAGTGATTGCGACCATGATTGTGCTCTTTAATTAATAGAAAATAAAAATACACACGAGGACCTGAGGGTTCAGTTGCGACCCGATCCGATTTCAACCCCCTCTCGCCCTTTAGTGAACATATCAGGCGGTTGTTATCGATAAGGCTAGCGTGGAAAACGGTCATTTGGCATGGAGATTCGAGATACCTATCATCGGTTGCAACGATTTCAATCATAAATGGGGGATGCGGACGGCACCTATCGGTATTGCGGATAGAATGTATTGATGAAACAGATGGGTCGAGGAAGGCGGATTTGGTTGCAGTAAAAATAAATAAATCATAAAAACAAATATAAACATCTGTCTCGCTTTTTTCATGCCTTCGCATCCCATGTGAGCCTTCATTTGATGGGGAGATGATCCTGATTTAAAATTCAGCGAGAATAGACGCGCGAGGAGCGGAATGCACTTTAATCAGCTGGATCTCAATCTGCTCGTGGCGCTCGATGCATTGCTTGATGAAAAAAACATCACAAGGGCTGGCAGCCGGATCAACCTGAGCCAGTCCGCCATGAGCGGGTGTCTGAGTCGGTTGCGGGAGTTTTTCAACGACGATCTGCTGGTCCAGGTGGGGCGCAAAATGGTGCCAACCCCTCTGGGGGAGAGCCTTGCGAAGCCCGTCCAGGACTGCCTGGTCCACATCCAGTCCACCATCGCCACCAAGCCGACCTTCGATCCCAGCGTTTCCCAGCGTCACTTCAAGATCATGATTTCGGACTACATGTCCATCGTGTTCATGCCCGAGGTGATGCGCAGGGTCCACGAGGAGGCCCCGGGCCTGACCTTCGAGATCGTGTCCAGCGCCGACTACCCCCTGGAGGCCCTGGAGCGTGGCGAGATCGATTTTCGGGTGCTGCCGGACAACTTCCAGACGCCTTCCCACTCCAGTGAGGTGCTCCTGGAGGATGTCTACACCTGCATTGTGTGGAAGGACAACAAGGAGATCGGGGATTCCCTCACCATCGAGCAGTACCTCGATATGCGCCATGTGCTCCTGCGCTTCGGCCGGGAGCGCGCCCCGTCACGGGACGAGATCTACCTGAGCCGCCTCGGATATCACCGCCGCATGGATATGGTCGCCACCTGGTTCGGAGTCCTGCCTCACTTCATCGTGGGCACGAGCCGCATCGCCACCATTCCCCTGCGTCTGGCCAACATCTTCATCGAGCACTTCCCCCTGCGCCTCATCACGCCGCCCATCGCCATCGAGCCCATGGTGCAGACCATCTGCTGGCACACCTACTACGATCAGGACCCCGGGAAGATCTGGGTTCGGAAGTTCATGAAGGAAGTGGCCCAGGGGCTGGGGCCGGTGTCTCCCCGGATGATGTAGCCAGTTCGCGCATCGTCCCGCAGGCGGTGCAGCGGGCGAAGAACTGCCCCTTGCGGGTGCTGGGGATAATGCGGGCAGGCTGGCCGCAGGCTTCGCAGACTGCCGTATGGGGGGCCGCGACCTGCGGGCTGGCGGCCGCCCTTTCCTCCTGCCAGCGTCCGCAAATCGCGCAGACCTTGTTCCCGTTCTTGGTGGCCCGCACCGGGCCCTGGCAGAATCGGCAGTTCTCCAATGCCTTGCCCTCGGGGTCGGTATCGTAGGACACCTGGCAGCTGGCATCCTTTTCCGCCGCGCATTTCACGTAATGACGGCCCTGCCAGTCCCGCTGGTGCAGGTTCGAGCCGCACTTGGGGCAGCTTCCCACCACCGGGCCAAAGGGACGCCGGGAGCCTGTGGGAGCCTTGGTCTTGATCTGGGCGATGAGCTCGGTGACGAAGCCCCGGATGCGACCCATGAAGGCGTCCCGTTGGGCCTCGCCCCGGCGGATGCGCTCCATCTCCGCCTCCCACTCGCCCGTGAGCTGGGGGCTGGTGAGGGTCTCGGCCTGGAGGCCTTGGATCAGCTCGATGCCCTTTGAAGTGGGCTGGAGGATGTTCCGCTTGCGCTCCACGTAGGATCGTTTCAATAGTGTCTCGATGATATTGGCCCGGGTGGCGGGGGTGCCCAGGCCGCAATCCTTCATGGCGCCCTTCAGCTCGTCATCCTCCAGTTCGCGCCCGGCACCCTGCATGGCCCCCAGGAGATCGCCCTCGCTCATGCGTTTGGGGGGTGAGGTCTTGCCGGCCTTGGGGTTGAGTTCGCGGGTCTCCACGGCTTGGCCCTTGGCTACGGGGGGCAGGGTGCCGTTCTCCTCCTCTTCCTCGGGTTCCTCAGCCTCGGGATCCTTGGCCTTGGCTTCCTTCTTGGGGCGACTGTGGGGTGGATCCACCTCGGACCAGCCCAGTTCCTTCACCACGGTGCCCGTGGT
The DNA here is from genome assembly GCA_017859955.1 of Holophagaceae bacterium. Classification (GTDB taxonomy): domain Bacteria; phylum Acidobacteriota; class Holophagae; order Holophagales; family Holophagaceae; genus Holophaga. Next base: position 15,321 of record JAFNAB010000036.1, on the reverse strand, counting down.
CTTGAAGGTCTGATCCAGGACCTTGGTGACGATGGTGGTCTTGGCCTCAATGCGTTCCGGGAAGTAGGCCCCCAGGAAGCGCCGGGCGATGAGCTCATAGACCTTGGCCTTGTCCCCCGTGAGGTTGCGGGCGGGGTTTTCCGTGGGTACCAGGGCCGAGTGGTCCTCGACCTCCTTGTCGTTGACGAAGCGCTTGTCCAGCTTGACGGGCCAACGCTTGCGCAGCCGCTCCACGAAGGGCTTGAGGTCCTCGAACTGTCCCTGGGAGATGGACTTGATCCAGCCCGGGGCCTTCTCGGCGTCGGCCTCCGTGAGATACCGGGAATTGGTTCGGGGGTAGCTGATGAGCTTGGATTCATAGAGTTCCTGGGCCACTTCCAGGGTGTGTTCCGCCGTGAAGCCGAAGCGCTTGTTGGCCTCCTTCTGGAGGGTGGTGAGGTCGTAGAGCAGTTCCGGCCGCTTCTTCTCGGTCTTGGAGGTGACGCTGGCCACCTTGCCGGGTTGGCCCTGGAGCCGCTCCGCCAGGGCCCTGGCGTCCTCTTCATTTTCGAAGCGGTCCTGATCCTTTCCTTCCAGCTTCTCGAACCACTTGCCCTTGTAGACGCCCTCTGGAGCGCCAAAGGTGGCCCACAGAGTCCAGAAATCCCGGGGCACGAAGTTGGTGATCTCCAGTTCCCGGTTGACGAGCAGCGCCAGGGTGGGGGTCTGGACCCGGCCGACCGAATAGACCCCTTCGCCGCCGCAGCGGCGCATCACCAGGGTCTGGGCCCGGGTGCAGTTGATGCCCACGAGCCAATCGGCCTCCTGGCGGCAGCGGGCCGCATCCCTCAACCCGAGGTAGGCTTCGCCGGGCTTCATGGCCCCATAGGCCTCCCGGATGGCGTCGTCGGTGAGGCTGGAGGTCCAGAATCGGAAAACGGGTTTGGTGCAGCCCGCCAGGCGGTAGACCAGGTCGAAGATCAGCTCGCCCTCGCGCCCGGCGTCCGTGGCGTTCACGACATCGGTGACGTCCTCCCGCTTGAGGAGCCGGGCCACCACCTCGTACTGGTCCCGGGAGCTCTCGATGGGGGCGTACTGGAAGGGCTCAGGAAAGAAGGGCACGCTGTCCAGGCGCCAGGACTTCAGGTTTGGGTTGTAGCCTTCGGGCGCCAGGGCTTCCACGAGATGCCCGACGCACCAGGTGATGATCAGGTCCTGCCCCTGGATGAAGCTCCTGCCACTGCCCTGGACGCCCAGGGCGGCCGCGATGGCGCGGCCCATGCTCGGTTTTTCGCTAATGATCAGGCGCAAGGTGAGTCCGCACGAAGTTGGAAGTTCCGATTATGCCCCAAGTCGGGCTGCGGACTTGTGGCGCAGCGGCCCCTGAAGCGTAAGATGAGAGGCATTCCCCTGCTTCTAGAACCCAAGTCGGACCGGAGCCTCCTATGAACGGTAAGCCATCCATCCTGGTCGTAGACCATAACCCATCGGAAACCGAAGCACTGCAGGCCATGTTCGGTGGTGAGTTCGATATCCTCGGTGCGACTTCCATTCTCGAGGGATTGGCTTCGGCCAGCCAGTCTTCGCCGGATCTCATCCTGGTCCATGCCGCCCTGCCGGGAGGACATGTCCTGGAACTCTGCCAGCAGCTCAAGCAGGATCCGATGGTGAAGGACACGCCGGTGCTCCTTATGGGGGGCAAGGAACAGGAACCCCTTGAGTCCAAGGCCCTGAAGGCTGGCTTTGCCGACTTCATCCCCTTGCCCCTCCGTCCCTCGCTGACCCTGGCCCGGGTCCGCCAGCACGTAGAGGCTGGGCAGTACCGATCCATCCTCCGGCAGATCGCCTGGATCGACCCCGTGACGGGCTTTGCCAAGGAAAGCCGCATGGAGGAGTTCCTTCAGGTCGAGTGGCGCCGGGCCGCCCGCAACCGGACTTCCCTGGCCCTGGTGCTCATGGCCCTCGACAACTTCGATGCCTACCAGCGGAGCCACGGGCGCCATGCGGTGGAGGAGTGCCAGCGTCGCCTTGCGGCCATCCTGGGGCAGGGCATCCAGCGGGCCGGGGATCTTGTGGGGCGCTACAGCGGCACGGGATTCGTCTGCATCCTGCCGGAGACCGACAACATCGGCGCTGTTTCCGTAAGCGAGCGCTTCCGGGCGGAGGTCTACACCGCGGCCATTCCCAATCCCCATTCGAAGATCGGCATCCTGACCGTGAGCATGGGGGTTGCCACCCTGGTCCCCTCCCGGGGGGATGTCCTGGCGGACCTCAGGATCTCCACAGAAGAAGCCCTGAATCGGGCGATCCTGCGGGGGGGCAATCAGGTGGTGTTCGCGTAGGAAACCGCGCCCAGGTTTGGAAGGGGGGAGGTTTCGGCCTCCCCCCTGTCCTATTTCAGCTCATCCATGATTTCCTGAAGCGCCTCCGGCCCAGGTTTGAGGGCGCTCTGGGGCAGTTGGGTCAACGGCGTGGGGGCGGTCTTCATGACCTCGTGGATGGTGGGCTTGCCGGGCTGGTAGTAGAGGAGCCCCGTCAGGAGTTCGCCCCGGTCACGGGACTCATGGACCAGTCTCCAGGCCTCGGTGAGCTTCGAGGGGTCGTAGTCATCGTGCAATGTCCGGAAGGTGATGCGACTGCCGTCCGGGAAGGCCACTTCCTGGGCCTCGCCGGCCGGAATGTCCACCTGGGGGGTGTGGAAGGCCGGGATGAATCCCAGCTCATGGAGGGGGATCTCCCGATTCTTGGCGCTCTGGTAGGAGCGGGTGCTGCTTTCGTGATTGTTCCAGGTGACGCAGGGGCTGATGACATCCAGTACCGCGGTGCCCGGGTGGGCGAAGGCCGCCTTGAGCAGGGTGTTGAGCTGCTTGGGGTTGCCACTGAAGGAGCGCGCCACGAAGCCGCAGCCCAGCTCCATGGCCAGGGTGCAGGGATCCAGGGGCTGGAGTTCGTTGACCTGTCCCCATCTCAGGGCCGATCCCTGGTCTGCGGTGGCGGAGAACTGTCCCTTGGTGAGGGCATAGACACCGTTGTCCTCAATGATGTAGACCACGGGAACGTTGCGGCGAATGAGGTGGGTGAAGTGGTTCAGGCCGATGGACATCGAATCGCCGTCGCCGCTCACCAGCAGGTTCTTCAGGGAGCGGTTGGCCAGGGCGACCCCAGTGCAGACCGCTGCGGCGCGACCGTGGACGGAATTGAAGCCCCAGGCGTTCTTCAGGAAGTAGGCAGGCGTCTTGCTGGAGCAGCCGATCCCCGAGAGCTTGGCGACCTGGTGGGACTCCAGGCCCAGTTCGAAGGCGGCCTGGATAATTTGGAGGGTGATCCCTTCGTGACCACAGCCGACGCATAGGGTGGACTTGCCGCCCGTGTAGTCCTGGCGGGTGAGGCCGAGCTGGTTGGTGGGGGTGGGAGAGGTGCTCATGGTTCACATCTCCTGGGAGAGGATCTGGTCGACGATGGTCTGGGCGGTGATGGGTGTGGAGTCAAAGTGGAGCACGCTTCGGAGCCTGGGAGCCTCCTGGGGGAAGAACTCCATCAGGAGCGCGGCCATCTGCCCGTCCCGGTTCTGTTCCACCACGTAGACAACCTCCATGGACCGGAGGAAATCACCCACCGCTTCCGCGAAGGGCAGGGCTCGCACCCTCATGTAGTTCAGGGGCATCTGGTGGGCCTCCCGCAGGATGTCCATGGCTTCCTGAACGGCCGGATCGCTTGAGCCGAAGGCGAGTACGCCTCGCTTGGCCCCGTTATCCACCTGGATGGGCAGGGGAAGGTGTGGGGCGGCCCCAAGGATCTTCCGTTTCAGGCGCAGGATCCCCTCGGCGAACTCAGCGGGGTTCTCGGTGTAGGCAGCCTGGGCGTTGTGGCCCGAGCCTCGGGTCAGGTAGGCACCCTTGCCTCCCGGAGTGCCCGGGAGGGTGCGGTAGGGGATGCCATCCCCATCCACGTCCTTGTAGCGCCCCCAGGCCTGGACCTCTTTCAGGGCTGCCTCGTCTAGGACCTTGCCGCGGTCCAGCTTGCCCTCGGGGTAAGCAAAGGGGCTCGTGATCCAGTTCTGCATGCCCAGGTCCAGGTCGGACACCAGGAAGACCGGGGTCTGGAATCGCTCGGCCAGATCGAAGGCATCGTAGGTGAAGCGGAAGCACTCCTCCATGGTGGCGGGGTAGAGGTTGATGTGAAGGGTGTCGCCGTGGCTGGCCTTGGCGCAGAGCTTGATATCCGACTGGCTGCTGCGGGTGGGGAGCCCCGTGGAGGGCCCCACCCGCTGCACATCCACGAAAACGCCGGGGCACTCGGCGTAGTAGGCGAGTCCGATGAACTCCGTCATCAGGGAGAGACCGGGGCCCGAGGTGGCTGTCATGGCCCGGGCGCCTGCCCAGCCTGCTCCGACCACCACACCGGCGCTGGCGAGTTCGTCTTCCATCTGAAGAATGGCGATGGTGGAGGCACCGGTGGTCGGGTCCGTCCGGTAGGGATGGGCGTATTCCGTCAGGCTCTCGATGACACCGGTACTGGGGGTGATGGGATACCAGCCCACCACCGTGACTCCGGCGAAAAGAGCCCCAAGGGCGCAGGCCGTGTTGCCGTCAATGAGCAGGCGCTCCTGCTCCACCGGCAAACGCTGCACAAGGAGCTTTCCCTGGTCCGGCAGGTTGGCCAGGGCCCACTGGTAGCCGGCATCCATAGCGGCGCGGTTCATGGCCTCGGCCTTTCCCTTGATCAGCCTGCCCAGGGCGCGGCCAGCCTCTTCCGGTTCGATGCCAAGGAGGCGCACCAGAACGCCGACATAGACCATGTTCTTGACCAGGCGCTGGTATTTCATCTCGGGGCAGCTCGCGGCCACCAGGGCCTGGAAGGGCACGCCGAAGGCGGTGATATCGCTCCGGCGGCCCCCCAGGTTGAGGGGCTCGTCATAGATGCATAGGGCTCCCGGCGGCAGCTTGGCGAGATCCTGTTCGGCGGTCTCCGGGTTCAGGCAGACCATCAGGTCGATCTCCGGTTTGCGGGCCGCATAGCCCTTCCGGCTCACCCGGATCTGGAACCAGGTCGGCATTCCCGAGATGTTTGAGGGGAAGAAATTCTTCCCACTGACCGGCATGCCCATCTGGAAGATGGCCCGCAACAGGACGTTGTTGGCGGTCTGGCTGCCGGACCCATTGACCGTGGCAACCTCGATGGAAAACTCGTTCACCGTGGTCATTGTAGGCTCCTGGGAGGTCGTCTGGATGGTCATGGGCGCTAGGTGCTCCGTGGGTATTTACGGCGACTGGGGGCGAAGGGGCGAGAATTGCGTACCTCGCCAAATGCCATGGACAAAGTTGGGAGCGAAGATAAGCAAAAAAAGCGAAAAAAAGGTTGACCCCGGCGAAACCATTGCCTAGATTTGGATGCATGAAATCTACGAATCTGACAAGGCGCCAACTCTCGGTGATTCAATTCATCCGAACCTTCCTGAAGGAGGAGGGGCGGAGTCCGACCCTCAAGGAGATCGCGGATGGGGTCGGCTCCAGTGCGGTCAGCACCATCCATAAGCATGTTCAGCATCTTATCGAAAAAGGTTTCCTGGATCGCAGCCATGGCAAGGGCAACAACATCATCCTTGCAGAGATGGCGGACGAGCCCAAGGAAGAGGCTCCCTTCCGTCCCCAGGCGGAGCGCACCCTGGGCCGCCAGTTCCCTTTCTGTGGCGATGTGGCGGCTGGCGCTCCCTTGCTTCCGGAGACCCGGGCCATTCCTCTGGAGGTTCCCAACAGCATCCATCGGGACCGTGAGGGCCTCTTTGTCCTGAGGGTGCGTGGTGAATCCATGATGGAGGACGCCATCCTGGATGGGGATCTGGCGGTCCTCCAGCGGCGGAACGAGTACCGCAACGGGGACCGGGTGGTGGCCCTGATCGATGGCGAAGAGGCCACCCTCAAGGAGTTCCGTCGGGATCCCCAGGGGGTTTGGCTGATTCCCCACAACCCCGATCTGAGTCCCAAGTGCTATGCTCCAGATCGCATCGCCATCCAGGGGGTGCTGGTGGGAGTCATGCGCAGTTGCTGACCTCCAATGCGTTATCGTTGCTTGGTTCCCGCAGGGTCTTCGAGCTACACTAGTCGCACATAAGAGGTCCCACACGATGGTGTTCTTCAATCACGCCACCCGGCAGATGACGGTGAAAATCGTCTATTACGGGCCGGGTCTGTGCGGAAAGACTACAAACCTGAACACGATCTACGGCAAGACAAGCCAGAAGGCGCGGGGGGAGATGGTTTCCCTCAACACGGAAACAGACCGCACGCTCTTCTTTGATCTCCTGCCTCTGGATGTGGGCACCATCGGTGGATTCAAGACCAAGCTGCAGCTCTATACCGTTCCGGGTCAGGTCTTCTACAACTCCACCCGCAAGCTGGTCCTCAAGGGGGTGGACGGGATCGTATTCGTGGCTGATAGCCAGACGCCCATGCTGGATGCCAACAAAGAAAGTTTCCAGAACCTAGGCGACAATCTGAAGGAATTGGGACTGGAGCTGGAGAGTATCCCTCTTGTCTTCCAATGGAACAAGCGGGACCTCCGGCAAATCATTCCGGTGGAGCAACTTGAGGCCGAACTCAACCCCCGACAGTCCCCCAGCTACCATGCCATTGCCTCTGAGGGGAGTGGCGTCTTTGAAACCCTCAGGGGAATCACCAAGTTGGCGCTGGCCCAGATCAAAATCCAGCACCTTGGGGATCTGGCCGACGGGCGGGGCCGCGAGCCCTCCGGCACTCCCGCTGCCCCCTCCGTGGCGCGTCTGAACGGGAGCGTCTCTGCGACGTCTTCAGCCCTTGCATCCCCCCCCATTTCACTGGCTGTTCCCAGGTTGGCCATGCCCCAGGTGACGACGTCGCCTACCCCAAAGTTCGGCCGGGAGATCGCGCTGCCGACCTTGCCCAAAGCGGCGGCTCCGGCGCCCAGACCCCTGGCCAAGCTGCCCAGTCTGCTGCCCATGCCTGCACCCCAGGTCGATGGTCTACGCGTTCCCCTGGTGGAGGGGCTGGACGACTCGGAATTGGAAATCAGAGTCCAGGTCCTGCAGGGAGGACGGGTGGTGGGGGAGGTGAGCGTTAAGAAGCCCGCTCCTGCCCAAGGCGTGACCAGCCGGATCCCCCTGGTCCTGAAGCGGGGTTGATGTGCTTAAACCCCTGTTGATGGGCCTGGCATGCTTTGGCCTGCTTTCCGCGGCCCCGGCCTGGTGGGAGAACCTTCGCTCGAATCCCCGTCTTGAGAGCTCCTTCGTGCAGGATTCCGATAGCGCGGTCTTCGGCAAGGTCCGCCGGACCGGGCGCCTCCAGGTGGCACCGGGGGGCAGGATTCGGGTCGCCTACGACAAGGGGCTTCTGGTGATCAGTGATGGCCGGACCCTGGTGCAGTACGATGCCGCTGCCCGCACGGCCCAGCGAGCCTCGTTGCGCTCTCTTCAGCGGGAAATGCCCCTTTTGAACATCCTGGTGGACCCCAAATCCCTGGATCAGGCCTACGGGATGAAGTGGTCCGGGACTGAGCGGGTGGAGCTTGTCCCCCTGCGCCCCGGGGGCATCAAGGTGGATCTTGAGGGTCGCAATGGCATGCTCTGGAAAATCCACTGGGTGGATGCCACGGGTGCAGGGCAGACCCTGGAGCTCACGCAAGCCCGGTCGACGGCCCCCTTGGGTTCCGCGAACTACCGGTTCCAGGCCCCTTCCGGTACCCGTTGGGTAACGGATACAATGGATGCGGCCCTATAGCTCAGCGGTCAGAGCTGGCGGCTCATAACCGCTTGGTCCTCGGTTCGAATCCGGGTGGGGCCACCAAGAAATAGCCCGAGAGGGTCCGAACAAGCCCGCAACCAGATGAGAAATCAAAAGGTTGCGGGCTTTTGCTGTCCGGTGCGGTTCGCCTAAAACCGTTGCCAACCGGGGCAACTTTGGGGCAACATTTGGGGCAACAGGGGACATGCCCCAAGGAGTTGCCCCATGCCCCTCTCAGATGTAGTCATCCGTAAGGCCCAAGCTGCGGAGAAGACGATTCGCCTGCACGACGAAAAGGGGCTGTACATGGAAATCTCCCCAAGCGGGGGGAAGTGGTGGCGGTTTAAATATCGCTTTGACGGCAAGGACAAGCGGATCTCCCTTGGGACCTACCCAGAGGTGGGGCTGAAGGAGGCGCGGGAGAAGCGGGACAAGGCCCGGGAGAAGGTGCGCAACGGGATAGACCCCTCTGCTGTCCGCAAGGCGGCGAAGGCAGCCAAGGCAGAGGAAGACTCCTTCGAGACGGTGGCCAGGGAATGGCACACGAAGCATGGGTCTGCGTGGGCATCCGAGAAGTACCGGGAGGTCACCCTTCGCAGGCTGGAGCTCAACGTCTTCCCTTGGCTGGGCAAGCGTCCGGTCGCGGATATCACCGCCAAGGAACTCCTCGAAGTTCTCAAGCGGGTGGAGGATCGCGGAGCCATCGACACCGCCCACCGGATCCACACCATCTGCGGCCAGGTGCTGCGCTATGCCGTTTCGACAGGCCGGGCGAAGCATGACCCATCCAGGGACATATCAGGCGCGTTGACCCCGCGCCAGCCCACTCATTTTGCAGCCACCACAGAGCCCAAGCGACTAGCTGAGATCCTCCGGGCGTTGGACGGCTACCCCGGAACGCTTGTGGTCCAGTCAGCCATGAAGCTGGCCCCGCTCCTCTTTGTCAGGCCGGGGGAACTCCGACACGCCGAATGGAAAGACATCGATCTAGAGAAGGGCGAGTGGCGGTTTCTGGTCACCAAGACCCAGACCCAACACGTCGTCCCACTCTGTATGCAGGCGGTGGCCATCCTGAAGACGCTCCAGCCACTGACGAACAAAAGTGCCTACGTCTTTCCGTGTGCGAGGAGCATCAAGCGCCCCATGTCTGATGTGGCGGTACTGGCGGCAATGCGGCGCTCTGATATCGGGAAGGACGAGATGACCGGCCACGGGTTCCGCGCCGTGGCCAGGACCATCCTCGATGAGGAACTTGGGTTCCGGCCAGACTTCATTGAGCACCAGCTGGCCCACGCCGTGAAAGACCCCAACGGACGGGCGTACAACAGAACGGCGCACCTGGAGGAGCGCCGCAAGATGATGCAAGCATGGGCAGACTACCTGGACAAGCTCAAGCAGCTGAAGCCCGTGCAGCCTCGAGACGAGTGACGAGCGCCACGATTTCGGGCTCGGTCTTCCCGGCGATCCGGGCGGCATTGATCGCCTCAACCTCGTATTCAGGCCAGCCAACAGCATGGCCGCCCAGGGGGACAGGCTTGGTGAAGAGCCCCGCCTCGATGTCCTCATAGTGGCTGGTCTTGCTTCGGCCCCTGGCCTTCAGGACATCGGGGAGGCGAAGGATGGCGTATTTCATATCTTCTCCATGGCGGGTAGCTTTTGCCTTCCGCAGAATTTGTGGAAATGGTGGATGGGTCATGCCACTTCGTAGTCGAGGTTGAAGGTTGAGGCGTGTGCCATGGTTAGGACTCCTCGTAGTAGATGAAGTTCCGGCATTGGCCGTTGGTGATGATGGGGGAGAAGTCCGCGTGAGGTATCGCGTCTCCCTCCCCCTTGTCCATGTGCCTGGCGCAGACTTCCTTTTGGTGGCAGTCGGAGGCCTCGCACCGGCACACATCGCTAGGGAGCTGGCTCATTCCCCACCCCCTCCCGGCCCAGGGCGGCGCGAGCCACTCTAACGCAAGCCCATCTCTCAGCCGATTTAGCGTCTCCATTCATGTCTACCGCGTGCTGACGGTTGAGTTCGATGATCTTCTCCAGCGCCTCGCGGAAGCGGTCACGATCTCGGTGGACGCATGCAGGGCATTCGAGTCCTTCAGGCAGGTAGGCCCTATGTTCCTTGCAGTAGTTGGTCTTCATTTCGTCTCCCTCCCCAGGGCTTCGCGAGCAATGTTGCCCATGTCTGGGTGGTGGCGCTTCACCCGGCGGCAGTCGTCGGGGTCGCTGTGGGGGATGCCGAACCGGTCGTAGTTATCCCGGATGGCGTAGAACTCCAGCGCCTTATAGAGTCGCTCTGCCAGCGCGTAGAAATCGGGGTCAGTCAGTGATTCGCAGGCATCGGCCTGGAAGCCGATGGACTCTAGGTAATCGGTAAAGCTCATTTCTCCCTCCCCAGGGCTTCACACTTGCAGGCCCCCAAGGTGATTGACCACGATCCCCACCTGGGGCTGACGGTGCAGCCGTGGTAGAGCCATTCGCCCAGGATGCGCCCCTTGTCTGGCTGGGGAGTCCTATCGATATCCATGGCTCCCACCACCTCTCCACAACGGCACGTTGCGACAAAACCGCTTGGCGCTTCTCGTTTCTTCATCACGACCTCCCCAGGGCTTCGCGGAGATAGATGGGCTTCCCGCAGTAAGGGCAGAACTGGAACCCGTTCTTGCGAACGCCATATCCGTTATCGATTTCGAAGGCGTGGCCGCATTCGGTGTCGTAGACATCAGCTTCGCCACGCATGCGTTCCCACTGACAGTTGTCACTCATGCATCACCCCTCAAACTCAGGGAGGGCCTCAAACTCCTCCGCTGTCATCTCGACATCCTCGACAGTAAAGAGGTCCAGATCGCCCGGTTCCACGTAGTCTCCGATGTAGTTTTCAGCCACGCCCTCTCTGGTCTCCCCCGGCTCGGTAATGAGGTATCCGCTCATCTTGGGGTGAGTGAATTTGAGGAATTTAGGCATGGCTTCCCCCTTCCAGGGCTTCGCGGAGCCCAGACCACCCGCACTTGAGACACCCAGCCTTGGCGTCATTGTCGTGGGCCTTCACGCTGTGGCAGTAGTGGTCCCCGGTGTTGGCCATGAACATCTGTTCTGCTGTCACCGTAACGTCTTCGCTTCCGCATTGAGGGCATCGCAGGTTGTTCATTTCGTCTCCCTCCCCAGTGCGGCATACGCGATCAACCGCGCACCATCACCGTCCATCATGTCGGCATCGCCCAGGTCTGCGATTTCTTCCAGCGCCTCATGGTAGCGGTCACACTGGGCTTCTAGCCGGGCGTGGTCGTCCGCGACAATATGTGCTGCGGTTGGTGCTTGGATATCGTCACGCCCTGGTGATTCCAATGGGCCCCGTTTCGTAAGCGTCGGCGTGGGTGGGATTCTGTATCGCCGGGTTGGGTCCTGGTAGCACATGGCCACGGCCTCCCGGATGAGGTCTTGCGGGAGTCTGGTCATTTTGTCTTCCCCCCTTCCATGGCTTCTCGGATTTGGCCCTTGATCCATTCCGATTGCTTCTCCAGATCGGCAATCTGTATGTCCAGGTTTCCGCGAGCCTCCCGGATGGCGTAGAGGCTCTTGGCCATCATGTCGAGGATCAGGCGGTATTCCATGACTGTGAGGTTCGGTTTGCTCATCACTTCCCCCCTTCCAGGGCTTCGCCAGCGATGAATGGGTCGCCGTATTCGTCATAGGACACGCCGCGCTTCTGGCTGTTCGGGTCGAAGGTGTCATCGGGGAAAACCTTCAGGCTGCGGTGCATCGCATCCAGACATTCGGGGTGCATGTGATCGGCCTGGAAGGAGCCATCGATAACGTAGGCGCGATAGGCGGCAGGCTGGCCCATGTCGATAGGTTCAGGACACCATGAGCAGTCGTGGGTCTTGCGGGTGGCCTTGATGGGCGTCTCGCGGTAGAAGCTCATCACGACCTCCCCAATGATGTGTCGGTCGTCACGTTCGGGCGTCCAACCCTCCTGCTCGGTCTGGTGCTGGCGCTCGGAAAGCACATCCCGGGCGGCTTGTGTAAGGTTATTCATGCTTCCCTCCTTCCAGGGCTTCGCGGAGCCCGCATGTGCAGCGGCTATCCGCCTTCATAGACCGACATGACGGCTTATGCGCGTAGATCAGCCAGCCCATCAACCTCTCCCTCTCCTTCTCGGCTCCCTCCTGGCGGGCGGCGGCGATACTGCGAGACTCCTGCTCAATTCGCCCACGCTCATGTAGGAGGGTTACAAATGCCTCGTCTTGCCCGATGAGTTCCACCAATTCGTCGAAACAAGTTGGTATCAATCCGCACTTGGTTGCCATATGCGCGATGCGTGGGCCTTGCTTCAGAATCTTGGTGTAGTTGTCTTCCACCTTGTCCAACGCCTTCCCCAGATCTTCGCACTGCCGGAGTAATGCGTCCCGTTCGGCAATGGCGGCGTATCGATCTGAACGAATGGACTCGATGGCGCGGGTTGTGAGTTCGGGCCAGTAGTTCCCGTTGAGGCCAAGCTCTACACTGATCCGACCAAGGTAATCCTTGCAAGATTTCAGTTCCGCCTTGAGCTTGACGGCGATGGTGCGTAGCTGGGTATTCTGCTCTTCCAGGGCTTGGACATAGGCCTGGAACTCATGGGTGTGACGCCCGATCCCAATGGATTTGGGCATCGTCGGCAGCTCCCCCTCTGCGGCCTCGTAGGCGGCTAGACGGGCGTGAAGGACTCCATTCGCGTCCTCGGAGGTCTGGAGCCTATCGACTAGCCTTTCAATCTCGGCCCCCTCCGCCTTCAATACTCCCTCCAACCTCTTCACCCTGGCTTCGGCCTGTTCCAGCTTGTCGCGGAGGTTGACCATTTCGAGGTTGTCCTCGTTATGGTCCGGCGCGGTGCGCTCAAGCAGAAACGTCTTGGCCGTTTCGCAGGGCCAAGGGACGCCGCACACCACGCAAAACCCGGCGATCTTTCCGTGTTCCGGGTCGTGCTCTTCGTTGCAGCATGCGCGATGCGCCAAGGCTGCAGCCAGTTCAATTGTGCTCATGCTGCGCTCCATTCCCCCCACCGCACGATGTCGGAGGGGCTGATGTTGGATTTGTGGTAGTGGCGGGCCCACACCCATCCCCCACGCGGCATGCGGCGGCGGTAGATGATGAGGCGGGCCCCGTCTGTCCGGATCCCAACCACGCGGGTCCCGAACGGTGGGAGGGTGGGCTTCACAGCGCCTCCTCCAGCAACCTCACCGCTGTCCCGATGGCGTGGAACAACTCATTCCGAAGATGGTTCCGGGTCTTCGCGGTGGGGTCCATCCGGTGCTTCTCGATGGCCTGGAGGGCTTCCCCCATCTCCTGCACGGCCCCGCTGCGGCGGTCATCCAGGGATGTTGATGGGTACTTGACGATGGAGTGGGCGATGGTGCTCTGGATGTCTGCGATGGTGGAGGGCTTCACGCGGCCTCCCTGATTCCGCTCACACGGGGATGCTGCAACCCCTCGGCCAATGCCGCAGCGATGGCCCCGCGTCCCGCCTTCTGGGGGTTCTCGGCGTGGATCTCCATCTCTTGGTCGGGCTGGTTGGGGTGGCTGATGGTGATGTAGAAGACGCGCTTCATGATGCCTCCGCATATTCGAGGGGCAGGGGCACATCTGATCCGTAGACCTCCCGCATCGCACTCTCGTACGCTTGGAGGGCGGCTTCATCCTCCGGTTCCCAGAAGGGCGTCTCGCCCACCTCTGACAGGCTGCGGGAATACCCCTTAAACGCCCTCATCCGCTTCGCCATCTTGGCGGCGGCGTCCTTGATTGGGTCCGACATGTCTTACTCCGTCTCTGAGTAATGGGCCTCCAGCACCAGCCAGAAGCCCAGGATTGCGATGAGGGCGAGCACTCGCGCCTCCAGATAGAGCCCCGCCGCAGGGAGCACCCCGCAAGGTGCGCCATGTGATTTCCGCCCTTTTCCATCAGCTCCACGTCCCAGCAGGAGGTTTCCATCTGCCTTGGTTGTGGGTTGAGAACGGCCCCTGTTGCAGGCACGGCGGGGTGATTGGTTGGGTTTAGGCTGCGATCTGAATAGCCACCACCTTGCGGATGCGCATCATCCCGCAGCCCACAGCGAGGGCAGAGGCGGTGGCCTTCGCCTTGGCAGGGCTCTCGGCGGTGATGTCGCAGCCGTAGACGGTGGGCCACCAGGCGGTGTCCTTCTTGTCCGGGTGGACAGTGCAGTGGTAGGTCTTCATGGGTGGGCTCCTATGCGGTCTTCTTGAGCGCGGCGGCTTCGAGCTTTACGACGAATGCGGCCAGGGCGGTCAGCACCTTCTCGGCGGGGTCATTGGCCTTGTTGGCGGTCCACTTCTTGGCGAAGTCATCGTATTTGTCCAGCTGCCCAGCCTGCTTGAATGCCTGGTAGGCCCGGTCCAGCGAGAGGACGAATTCATCCTGTGCATCCAGGTCCCAGCCGTTGGTGTTGGACTCCTGCTCCTGGGTCCTCGCTTCCGGCGCGGCTCCCTTCGGCTCATCGCTCTCCGGATGGAGGTCGCCCTTGTGCCACAGGTCCAGAGCGGCACCAAAGCGCATGGCGGCGTTGCGGAGGGCGTCACCGATGCGCTCCTTGGTGGCACTGGGTCCGGTCTTGCCCTCGGCGTCCCCGTAACCGATGCGGGTCATCCCGCAGATGGTCAACTTGATCCACATGCCGCCAAAGGCGTCCAGCCGGGGGAACCCAACCTCATCGAAAACCATGGGTTCCCAGTTCCAGCAGGGGTCGACATCCAGCAGCCGGTCCGTCAGGGCAGCGTGTCCCACATAATCCAGATGGACCACCTTGGGGTGGTGCCAGGTGCCGCAGAGATCGCAGCGGATGCCCTTCTTGTAGTCGGCCTTGATCTCGTCCGTCTGGGCCTTGGTCGGCTTGGGGAGCTTGCTGATCTGGTGGGGCTCAAAGGGAGCCCGGAGCTTCTTGAGGGCTTCGATCTGTTCCTGGTTCATCACTTCACCTCGATCTCGGAATAGACTCGGACGCCAGGGATCTCGCACCCTTCCTTAAGGGCTCGGACATCCCGCGCAATGGCGGCTTCGTCAATGGGCCGGTACTTCAGAGGCACCAGGGCAGGGTCGGTGATCTCGTATTTCCAAGCCGTGAAGGTCTTGGACGCGGAGCCCGTCACCTTGGCGACTTCGGGAGCGGCGGGGAGCACCACGCGGGTATCACGGATCGCCTGCTTGGCGGCTTCGGACTGCTCGGCAGCTCGCTGTGCGGCTTCCTCAGACTCCTGCTCGGCCAGGAGGGCGGCGAATGGATCTTCCTCGGTGGATGCGACCAGCTTCGCGGCTTCGGCCTCTTCCTGGGCCTTCTTGGCGGCGGCGATCTCGGCATCAGCCTTGGCCTTCGCTTCGGCCTCCAGGCGCTCCCGTTCCTTCCTGGCCAGGGCCACAGCTTCGGCCCTCTGCCTGGCGAGCTCAGCCAGGTAGGCGCTCATGGGGCGGCGGTAGAGCCCCAGGGCTTCCTCAAAGGCGGCATCCACCGGCTTGAACTCGGCATTGATGCGCTTCACAGTGTCGTTGAGGGGCTTCACCAGGGAGGTGCGCTTGTTCTCGGCGGCCTTCTGGGCGTTCTTGATGG
>JAFNAB010000035.1 GCA_017859955.1 Holophagaceae bacterium | reverse complement strand
CCTGGCTCCACCACTACAATCACCACAGGCCCCATTCGGCCTTAGGCGGTCAGCCCCCAGTCACCAGGCTGAACAACCTCGTTGGCAACGACAACTAGGGGGCTTGTTCGCCCCGGGCCAGGGAGGCCCAGATTCCCGCGAGGGCGAAGAGCGCGCCAACGATCATGGCGGTCTGGTAGCCCTGGGAATAGGCGGCGGCGGCCTGGGGTGAGCTTCCCACCTTCAGGAGCTGCCGCCAGCCGCCATGCCCCAGGTGGCTGGAAGCGATGCTGCCCAGGATGGCCACGCTGAGGGCCTGGCCCGTCACCCGCATGGTGGCCGTGAAGGCGCTGGCCAGGCCCATACGGTTCTTGGGCACGCAGCCCAGAATGGCGCTGGTGTTGGGGGCACTGAAGGAGGCCATGCCGACGCCCACCACGGCGAGGGCACCCATCATCCCGGGCAGGCTGGCGGCATGGGCCGCCAGGGCCAGGGATCCCATGCCGAGCGCCGTGAGCAGCATCCCCACCGAGGCCAGGGTCCGGGAGCCGATGGTGTCGCTGAGGCGCCCTGCGAAGGGGCTCAGAATGGCCTGGACGACAGGTTGGCTCAGCATGATCAATCCCGTGCGCCGGGCCGAGAGACCATGGACCAGTTGGAGCTGGACCGCTGAGAGCATGGCCACGGCGAAGAGGGCCATGTAGTTGAGGAGGGCCGCCACATTGGCAGCTGCGAAGAGGCGGTTCTTGCGAAGCAGGTCCAGATCCAGCATGGGGGACTTGGCGTGGTGCTCTCTCAGGTAGAAGCCTATCCCGGAGACCAGCGCCAGGGCCAGGAGGCCCCAGACGATGGGGCGGTGCCAGCCCCATTCGGGGGCAAAGGCGCCCGGGAGGTCCATGCTGAAGTCATCGGAGCGGTTGCCCTCCTGCCGGGGCAGCAGGTGCCATCCCCAGGCGAAGACAGCGAGGCCGATGGGGATGTTGATGAGAAAGATCCAGGCCCATCCGAAGTTGTCCACCAGGAAGCCCCCCAGGGGCGGCCCCAGGCTGAGGCCCAGGTAGATGGCCATGATGTTGATGCCCACGGCCTTGCCACGCTCCTGGGGGGCAAAGGCCGTGGCAATGATGGCTGCGGATGTGGCGCTCAACAGGGCGGCTCCGATCCCTTGCACCAGCCTGCTCATTATTAGGACCGTCCCGTTGGGGCTCATGGCGGCACCCAGGGAGCCCAGGGTGAAGATGGCGATGCCCCCCAGATAGTAGTGGACCCGGCCCCGCTCGTCCGCCAGGCGGCCCATGGGGATGAGCATTACCGCCATGGCCAGGAGATAGGATGCGTGGATCCAGAGGGAGGCCCCGAAGCCCATCCCGAGGGCTGGCACCATCTTGGGGATGGCTACCGAGACGATGGATACATCCAGAGGAGCCATGAAGGCCCCCACGCTGGTGAGCGCCAGGAGGGACCAACGTCGGGGGTTGGTATCAGGTTCTTCGGCCATGGGCACTCCAGGCCTTCAGTATGCCGGAGGCTTCAGGCCTGTGCCGCCAGGACTTCGTTGACGATTCTCTCCAGGGCCTTGATGGAATAGGGCTTTGGAAGGAAGGCTGAGGGGGCGTTTCCCAAACTGTCCTGAAGCGATTCCTGCTCGCTGTACCCACTGCAGACGATGATGGGCATCTCCGGCCGCAGATCCCTCATGCGCCTGAAGGCCTCCCGTCCGTCCATGCGCGGCATGGTGAGGTCCAGGACCACCAGGTCCGGCGGCTGGGTTCGGAAGCTCTCCAGGGCCTCCTCACCGTCGGCCCCCGTCGTCACGTCCATACCCATGGCCGTGAGTACCATCGCTGCGGTCTCACGGATCATCGGCTCATCATCCACCAGAAGCACCCGGGTGTCCTTGACCGTGCTGGGTGCGGCCTCCGTTGCAGGCATGCCCTCCTCCAGGGACCCGCTGGAGGCGGGGAAGAAGAGTTCGAAGCGCGAACCCTTGCCAGGGATGCTGTGGATCCGCAGACCGGCCTGGTGTCCCCGGAGGATTCCAAGCATGGCCGACAGGCCCAGCCCCCTCCCGGTGTGCTTTGTGCTGAAGAAGGGGTCGAAGATCCTGGCGACGACTTCAGGGTTCATGCCGCAGCCGTTATCCTCCACTTCGAGACGGACATAGGGCCCCGGGGCCAGGAACTTCCCGGGTTGGGTGGAAGGGACTTGATTGCCGTCCAGCCCTTCCTGACTGGACCGGATCACGATTGCGCCGGTCTGGTCGCCGATGGCGTCGGCCGCATTGGTCACCAGATTCATGACCACTTGCTGAATTTGGGCAGCATCCGAGAGCACTGGCGGGAGGCTCGGTGCCAGATCCAGGACCACCTCGATCTTCTTGGGGATGGATACCCTCAGGAGTTTGGCCATCTCGTCGATGATGCGGTTCAGGTCATTGGGCTTGACGATGAATCGGCCCTTTCCCGAATAGGCCAGCATTTGACGGGTGAGGTCAGAGGCCTTCTGGATGGTCTGCTCCACATTGGCCAGGTAGGCCTGGGAGGGGTGCTCCTGGTCCAGTTGCAACTGGGCCAGGTTCAGGTTGCCCAGGATGGCCGTCAACAGGTTGTTGAAGTCGTGGGCGATACCACCCGCCAGGATGCCCAGGCTCTCCATCTTCTGGGCCTGGCGCAGGGCCTCCTCGCTCTCTTTGGTGGCCGTGATGTCTTCGACGATCGCGATGGCGCCTTGCTCGGGGTTTGCCGGGTCCAGGGCCTTGACGCGAAGGCGGGCCCAGAAGGGGCTTTTATCCACGCGCACGAAGCCGCATTCGAGGTCTGCCCAGCCTCCCCCGGCGATGTCTTCCTCAATCCGGGCCATCACCTGGTCGTGGTTGGCCATGTCGGCGTGGGCGCTGATCGGCGCGCCCTGGATTTGCGAGACCCTCCCCCCCAGCATCTCGGCCATCCTGGGATTCACCCACTCATAGGCCAGGTGGCGGACCAGGGCGATGCCCACGGCGCTGTTTTCCAAGAGGAGACTCTGGAGTCGGTTGACCTGCCTCAGTTCCTCCTCGGCGGCCTTGCGCTCCGATATATCGCGCACAATGCTCTGCACCAGCGCATGGTTCTTCAGAACCACGCTGCGGCTGCTCACTTCCACCGGGAAAGTCGACCCATCCCGGCGTCGGTGAATGGTTTCGAAAATAGAAGCGCCATTGGTGTGGGCCGTGCGCCATTGGGCTTGGAACTCTGAAAGACTTTCCGGGGCCCGGATGTCCTGGATCATCAAGGTGAGCAGTTCTTCCCGGGGGTAGCCATAGGCGCTGCAAGCCCGGTCATTGGCGTCCAGGATGCGGCCGTCCTCATCCACCAGGAGGACGATGTCGTTGGCGAACTTGGAGAGGTAGTTCAGGCGTTCTTCCAGCAACTGGGTCTTCAGGGCTTGGTGCTCCTGGTGCTGGGTGTAGAGCCGGTGCTGAAGGCGCATCCAGAACGAGAGGAGGGCTGCCCCGGTGGCGACGAAAACCCCCCCGAGCAGGATCACGTAGCCCGTCAGGCGCTGGGTGGCCTTGAAAACGATCTCGGTGTCCTCGGTGGCCACAATGCCCCAGGGCACTTGGCGGGACCAGGCCACGGCTCCCAGGTAGTGGTCTCCGCTGATGGCTCTGGGTTCTGTTTCCGGGGCCAGGGAAGGGAGCAGGCCAGCCATCAAGGAGGTCTGGTTCGGGGGCCGGAGATGGGGGTTCAAAAAGGTGGAACGTCCATCCTGGTATGCCACCAGCAGGATCTTGGCGGACATGGTTTCGCGCAGCGCGGATTCCAGGTGGGGGATGAGCTTCTGGTCCGCATTCATGGCCAGGTGGAGGCACCCGACCACCTGGGTGACAGGGCCTTTTGCCATCCCCAGGGGCGTGAAGATGTGAACCAGGGGTGGGTGGTCTGGACAGACATCCGTTTCTACAAGGGAATGTCCCGAGTCCATGGCCTTTTGGGCCGTCTCCCGGAACCGTTCCTCATCACCGGAGGGGCCGGCCCGAAGCCGCAGGGTTCCCTGGCGATCGCGCATGGCGATGAACTGGTGCTGACCAGCCTGTAGGAGGTCTCCCAGTCGCCCCTGAAGAATATCCCGGGTATCCCCCTGGGGGGCTCCGGCTTCAAGCCAACCCTGGGCTGTGCGCGCGAGAATGGATCTGGTGGCGGCGTATTCGTTTTGATGGATCCCTGTCTCAACCCACGCGTCCATTTGCTGGACCTTGAACTGGGATAGGGTGGAAAGCTTGGTTAACTCCTCTCGCTTGAAGGCCTGCTTCTGGTGGTGTATGAGCAGGCTTCCGGTGGCGACGATGATGGCCGTCAGGATTGCGAAGCCCAGCATGGGCCATTTGGCCCTGGGGCTTGGCAGCAGATCGTCGGGGATCGCTTCCGGGGCCTTGTTCAGGAGCGCGTGGCGGACGAGGCCGTAGAGCATGAGTGCCGTCACGGCGACAAAGCCCAGCCCCTTGTAAGTTGCCACTTCCGTCATGATCCTGGGGTCGGGCACCAGGAGGCCGAGGAGGTGGTCCGAAGCGAAAATCCACACCGCTGCAACAACCGCATAGATGCCCGCGATTCGGATGGCAGGCGTGAGGCGGAATGGTATGGACTTGCGCAACGCGTCTTTCATGGACTCCTTAGGGGTGGTCCCCTGGGATTAAGGAATGCATCGACTCTGGACTGGCCTCCCATGAGCCTTGGTATCAGCCCATTTTGGCGGCGAAGCTCTCCATGAAAGCCACCAGGGTCTCCATGTTCTCCACGCTGACCGCGTTGTAGCTGCTTACGCGGATGCCGCCGATGTCCCGGTAGCCCTTGAGGCCCACCATGTCATGGGCCTTGGCCTCCTTCACGAAAAGGTCAGTCAGCTCTTCGGTGGGTAGGAAGAAGTCCACGTTCATGAGGGACCGGTCGGCGCGTTCGGTGACGAAGGGGCGGTAGAAGCCCGCGTGGCGATCGATGCAGCCATAGAGGAGCTCGCCCTTCTTCCTGTTTTGGGCCTCCAGGACCTCCAGGCCGCCGATGGCCTTGTTGTGGGCCAGGACATTGCGCAGGAGATAGATCCCGAAGGTGGGCGGCGTGTTGTAGAGACTGTTCTTTTCGGCGTGGATCCGGAATCGGAGGTAGCTGGGCAGGTGCTTGTCCTCACACATGTCCAGGAAGTCGTCCCGCATGATGAGCAAGGTCACGCCGGAGGGACCGAGGTTCTTCTGGGCGCCGGCGTAGATGAGGCCGAAGGGGTTCACATCGAAGGGGCGCCACATGATGTCCGAGGACATGTCGCAGATGTAGGGGATGCCGCCCGTCTCAGGCCACTCCTTGAACTGGGTGCCCTCCACTGTGTTGTTGGAAGTGAAATGGACGAAGGCGCTGTCCTTCTGGAAGCTCAGCTCGCTGGCTCTGGGAAGGCGTGAGAAATGCTGTTCCTTGGTGGATCCGGCGACCTTGACCCTATCCCCTGCGATGAGGCGGGCGTCCTGGTATGCCTTCTCGGCCCAGTTGCCTGTGAGGATGTAGTCGGCTTTGCGGTCACCCTGCAGCAGGTTCAGGGGGATCATGCCGAAGGTGAGGTGGGCGCCGCCCTGGAGCAGGATGACCTTGAAGTTCTTCGGCAGGTTCAGCAGCTCCCGCACCAGGGAGAGGGCCTCTTCGTGGACCGCATCGTATTCCTTGGAGCGGTGGCTGATTTCCATGACAGACATGCCGGTGCCCGCAAAATCCAGCAGTTCGGACTGGGCCCGCTCCAGGGCCGGCAGGGGAAGCCCGGCGGGGCCCGCATAGAAGTTGATGGCGCGCTTGGTCATGGTGCTGCTCCGAAACGAAAAACCCTATCCTCCGGGGGCAAGCCAGAGATACGAGAATGACAGGTCTGGGGTGGCTTTGACCTCAAAGGGCAGGATCTCAGATCACATGGTCCCTTTCCGGTCTTGGTGGACCCAGGAAAAGACCTTGGGGCACTACACTAAGCCCATGACCGAACAGCGCCTCTACCTCCTCGACACCTTCGCCTTCATCTTCCGTTCCTATTTTGCCAATCCCCGCCTGAAGAACGGCGCGGCCTACACCTTTACCCGCATTGCTCTCCAGCTCCTGGAGAAGCACCAGCCTACCCATATCGTGGCGGTCTTCGACACGCCCACCCCCACCTTCCGGCATGAGATCTACCCCGAATACAAGGCCAACCGCCCGGAGATGCCGGAGGATCTGAGGCCCCAGATTCCCCTGATCCGGGAACTTATCCAGGCCCTGAATATCCCCATCGTGGAACTGCCGGGCTTCGAGGCCGACGACGTGATGGGCACCCTGGCTGCCCAGAGTGCGGCGGCGGGCCTTCCGGCGGTGATCGTGAGTCCGGACAAGGATCTTCTCCAGATGGTGGACGATGCTGCTGGCATCAGCGTGCTCAACACCAAGGATGGCGAGGTCTGGTACGACCGAGAAGGCGTCCGGGAGCGCATGGGGGTCTGGCCTGAGCAGGTGGTGGACTTCCTGACGATCCTGGGAGACGCCTCGGACAACGTGAAGGGCGTGCCGGGCATCGGCGAGAAGGGCGCCGCCCAGCTCCTGGAGAAATACGGCAGCCTGGAGGCCATCCTTGCCGCCAGGGCCGAACTCAAGCCCAAGCAGCGGGAGGGGCTCGAAACCGCGGCCCCCTGGCTGGACCTGACCCAGCGCCTGGTGACAGTGGTGAGGGATCTGGAGCTGCCGGTCACCCCCGAGGGGCTCCGCTATCCCGGCCTGGACGAAGCCAAGGCCCGGGAGCACTTCAAGACTCTGGGCTTCCAGAGCCTGGTGAAGGAGTTCACCCCGGCCCAGACCCAGGCCGAGAAGGCCGCCCGCACTTACCGCCACGCGACCTCCCTGAAGGAGCTCGAAGCCGCCGTTGCCGCCTGCCGCGCCGCGGGTCGCTTTGGTCTGGACACGGAAACCACCAGCCTTGACCCCACCCGGGGGCACATCGTGGGTCTGAGCCTGGCCTGGACGCCCAACGAAGGACTCTACGTGCCCCTGGCCCACCTCAATCCCAGCGAAACGGAGGTCGAAGGGGCGCTCCCCGGCCTTCTGGAGGGTTCGGGCCTGCCCGAGAGCCTGCTGGACCTGACAGGCGATCCGGTGGCCTTCTTCCGGGAACTCAGTCCCTACCTGGACGAGCGCAACCTCTCCTTCCGCGAGGCCTGCCTTGTGTTGGGTCCCCTCCTGGCGGATCCCGCCGTGGGGAAGTGCGGCCAGAACCTCAAATACGATCTCCAGGTGCTCCAGCGTCACGGTCTTCCCGTGCGGGGGCTGGCGGAAGACAGCATGGTCCGGAGCTTCCTCCTGGACAGTCGTCAGCGGCACAACTTGGACGACATGAGTGCCCGGATCCTGGACCTGCGTCCCATTCCCTTCGAATCCGTGGTAGGGAAGGGCAAGTCCCAGAAGCGCTTCGACGAGGCGGACTTCGACACCGCCGTGCAGTACGCCGCCGAAGACGCGGACTTGGCCCTCCAGCTCTGCGAGCGCTTCAAGGAGCAGATGACCGATGCGCGCCTGGAGCGGCTCTACCAGGAGGTGGACCTTCCCCTGGTGGAAGTCCTCGCCGATCTCGAGCTGCGGGGCATCCGGGTGGACCTTGACGTACTGGCGGGCCTGGCCCAGGAGATGCGGATCGCCCGCGCCGAGGCCGAGAAACGGGTCCTGGAGCTGGCCGGGGAGCCCTTCAATCTCAACAGCCCTTCCCAGTTGGGGCGCATTCTCTACGAGAAGCTGGGGCTTCCGGTGCTTCAGCGCACCGCCAAGACCAAGGCCCCCAGCACCGATGAGGATGTCCTGGTGGAGCTGGCCAAGCGGGAGGATGGAGAGATCGCCCAGGTCCTGCTCCGGCACCGCCAGATGCAGAAGCTCCTGGGGACCTATGTGGAAGCCCTTCCTCAGCTGGTGAACCCCCTGACCGGGCGACTCCATACGCGGCTCCACCAGGCTGCCGTGGCCACGGGGCGCCTGGCCTCCAGCGATCCCAACCTCCAGAACATCCCGGTGCGCACCCCCGAAGGCCGGGCCATCCGGGGGGCCTTCGTGCCGGAGTCCGGGTGGGTGCTCCTGGATGCGGACTACAGCCAGATCGAGCTGCGGGTGGTGGCGGCCCTGGCTCAGGATCCCGTGCTGCTGGGGGCCTTCGCCAGTGGGGAGGACATCCACCGGCGCACGGCTTCCGAGGTAATGGGCATCCCCATGGCAGAGGTCACGCCGGATCAGCGCAGCGCCGCCAAGGCGGTGAACTTCGGGCTCCTCTACGGCCAGGGGGCCTTCGCCCTGGCCGGGAGCCTGGGCATCTCCCTGAAGGAGGCCAAGGCCTTCATCGATCGCTACTTCGAGCGCATGCCCAAGGTGGCGCATTGGATCGAGGGCACCAAGGAGGAGGCCCTGAAGGAGGGCTTGGTGCGCACCCACTGGGGCCGCATCCGGCGCATCCCCGAACTGGAGGCCGCCAGTCAGAACCTCAAGGCCGCCGGGCTCCGGGAGGCGGTCAATACGGTGGTCCAGGGCACCGCCGCCGATCTGATGCGCCGTGCCATGGTACGCCTCCACCGTTCCCTCCAGGCCGAAGGGCTCCAGGCCAGGCTCCTGCTCCAGGTCCACGACGAACTCCTGGTGGAGTGCCCGCCCGGGGAAGTCGAAAAGGCCTCACAACTCCTTCAGGAGGCCATGGAGGGCGCCGACGACCTGGGTCCCCTGGGGGTCAGGCTGGCCGCCGAAGTTCGAAGCGGGAAGAGCTGGCTGGAGTGCAAGTGATGGTCCTTGAGGCGCGGCGTGAAAAAAGTCTCACGCGGAGCCGCGGAGTGCGCGGAGAGTGGAAGTCAACAAGGGGCCAAGCACGGCTTTCTCCGCGGCCTCCGCGGCTCCGCGTGACCCTCTTTCTTCCCTCTCCTACCCCATGATTCGCACCCTCACGGCCATCGTCCTCCGTCCCACTCCCTTCCAGGAGGGGGGACTGGTGGTGTCCTTCCTGACGGAGGAGGGGGAGCGGCTGGTGGGGCTGGCCAAGGGGGCCAAGAAGCCTTCGGCCAAGTGGGTGAGCGCCTTCGAGCCCCTGGGGCTGGTGAAAGTGGGTTTCTGGGGCAAGGAGCATGTGGAGCTTCGGCGCATCACCCGCTGCGAGCTGATCCACTCCCCCCTGACCCTTGGACACCTGGAATCCAACCTGGTGGTGGCCTGCCTGGCGGATCTCTTCGATCGGGTTGCCCGGGAAGGGGTGGAGGATGTGCGGCTCTTCCGTCTGCTGAGCGCCTGTGGCCGGGTTCTGAAGGCCCAGCCGGAGCGGGCCATGGCGGTACTGGCCTATGCCGAACACTGGCTTCTGCATTGTCTGGGCCTGCTGCCCCATCCCCGGCTCTGCGGTCACTGCGGAAGGGAGGACGCTCCCCTGGTGCTCCTGACCGAGGACCAGGGCTGGCGCTGCGCTGCCTGTACGCCCGTGGACCCTTTTGAAGCCCTGCCTCCGGGGACCCGGGAATACCTGCGGGAACTGCGGACTCGGCCCGCCGAGGAGTGCCCGGACCCAGGGACCAGCGAAGCTGCACAGGCTGTCACTCGTCTCTTGAGGGACCGGCTACACCGGGAGCTGGGAGGGCGCCTGAAGAGCTACGATGTGCTGGAACGGCTGATTTGATACCAAGGCGTGAAGGCACCATTCACCAAGGGCTTACCGGCGACCACTGGATGCACTCCGGGGCGAATGTGAAAGCCAGCCTGTGCCTGATAACTCCACTGGCTGGACACTCTGGCCCGCCCCGCTTTGCGGGGGGGGCGGCAAAGCCGCACGCGTTCAGGAAGGGCCAGAGTGTCCACGTCAACGCATCATGGTTTTCTTGGTGAAACTTGGTGCCCTTGGATTGGTGGAATTTTTTTCCCTTTGGCTGCGGATTGGCATGACGGACCTCCCACGGATCGTCGCCAGGGGACCCATGAACGGTTACGATGGCTGATCCCCTGGAGTCTCCATGCCCTCCGTGAGCCGATCCGTCAACGCCGCCTACGATCACATGGTCAGGATCCTCTTCACCCCTTTCGACTTGGGGAAGTGGTTCATCCTGGGCTTCTGCGCCTTTGTGGCCCAGTTGGGCGGTGGCATCGGTGGCCTGGGCAACATCCCGACCCATCCCGGGAGCTCCTCCTCCGCCGAGCCCTTTTCGGAAGGCTTCAGCTGGGTCCAGCAGCACTTGGTCCTGGTTATCGTCCTTGCGGTCCTGGTTGTGTTGCTCCTCTCGGCCATCGGATTGGTGCTGGCCTGGCTTGCGGCCCGGGGAGAATTCATGCTTCTGGATGGCATCGTCCAGAACCGCGGAGAGATCGCGGAGCCCTGGAAACGCTTCCGGGTGCCCGCCAATCGCCTCCTCTGGTACAGGATCGGCGTGACGGTGGTGTTCCTCTGCTTCCTGCTGGTCCTGGTGGCCATCGGTACGGGCATCTCGCTGCCCCTGATCCGGCAGGGCGCAACGGAAGAGCTGTGGAAGCCCATCCTGCTCCTGGCCCTGCCCCTGATGCTGGGCATCCTTGCCTTTTCCCTCTACCTCATGGTGCTTGTGGATTTCGGTGTGCCCCTCATGTATCTGGCTGCGCGTGACCAAGTGGACCTGGGCCCCCACCAGGCCATGGTCCGCTTCCGGACGGAGCTCCTGCCCGGGAATGGCGGGGCCATTGTCCTCTTCTATCTGGCGAAGCTCGGGCTCGCCATCGCCGCCGGGGTAATGATCGTTTTTGCCGGATGCCTCACCTGTTGCATTGGCTTCCTGCCCTATCTCAGCTCGGTCCTGACCCTGCCTGTGACGGTCTTCTTCCGCTGTTATGCCCTGGACCTCCTCGCCCAGATCGATCCGAAGTGGGATGTCTTCCTAGAGCCATCCCAGCCGGATGCAGCCCAGGCTGGCGGAGGCGACCAGGAGCCATAGGCCCAGGCCCAGGACCAGGGGGCGGGGGCCCACGCGGCGCAGGCCCTGGAGGCTGATGCCGGCCCCGATTCCGAAGAGGGAGAGGGCCATCCCCTTGTGGGCCAGGGCAGTCAAGAGACGGCCCAGGGGGGCGAGGCTGGGGGATCCGGTGAAGATGGCGGCCATCAGGATGAACCCGACGATGAACCATGGGTGCTGACCTGGGGCCCCGTTACGGCTCACGAAAGCTGAGGCGCAGAGGGTGAGGGGTACGATCCAGAGGGCTCGGGCCAGTTTGACGGTGGTTCCCACGGCCAATGCCACGGGTCCGTAGGAGAGTCCGGCGCCTACCACGGAACTGGTGTCGTGGATGGCGAGGGCGCTCCACAGACCGAAGTGGTACTGGTCCAGGCCCAGGGCGCGCCCCACGGGGGGGAAGAGGGCGAGGGCCGCGGCATTGAGGACGAAGATGGTGATCAGGGCGATGCCCGTATCCTCTTCCGGGGCATCAATGGCGGGGGCGAGGGCGGCGATGGCACTCCCTCCGCAGATGGCGGTGCCCGCCGCCACCAGGAATCCCATCTTGCCCCGGACCTTCAGGAGCCTTGAGCAGGCCATGCCGATGCCCAGGGTGCAGAGGATGGTGCAGAAGGTGAGGAGCAGTCCCCGGCTCCCGGCCCGCAGGACATCACCCAGGTTCATGCCGGCGCCGAGTCCTGCCACGCTCCAGGCCAGGGTGCGTCGGGTCCAGGAGGCCGCCTGGCGGGGCCAGGGGTTTCCCACGGACAGGCTCAGGGCGATGCCCAGGAGGAGGGCCCCCACCGGAGACACCCAAGGGCTCAGGGTTGCCAGGGCGCCCAGTGGGAAGAGGAGGGTCGGAAGGAGTGGGCGGTGCAGCGTATCCATGCCCCGAGTCTTCCGAGACTTGATCAGAAAATATAATCTTTGATTTCAATCATCCATCATAAAATTGGATATATGACCGGCCTCCTCGACCCCCGACGCCTGGCCACCTTCCGAATGGTGGCCATCCACGGCCGCCTTTCCGAGGCTGCCCGGCGCCTCAACCTCTCCCAGCCCGCGGTGACGGCCCAGATCCAGCAGTTGGAGGCCGGGCTTGGCTGCCGTCTGTTCCTCCGCTCCCGAAGCGGCATGCGGCTCACGAAGGAGGGGCAGAGGCTTATGGAGACAGCGGAGGCGGTCCACCGCCTTCTGGGGGAGGCGGAGCAGGCCCTGGCCGATCCCGGTGCGGACCTCGGCCCTCTCCGCCTCGGGGCCAGTCTGACGGCGGCGGCCCACGTAATGCCAAGGGCGCTGGCGCACTTCCAGCGGCGCCATCCCGGCACCTCTCTGTTCATGGAGGTGGGCAACACCGGGCAGATCCAGGCCTGGCTTCGGGAGGGGGTGATCGATCTGGGGGTGGTGGAGGGGCTCGAGAGGGCGCCGAATCTCCGGCTGGAACCCTTCCTGGATGACGAACTGGTGTGCGTCGGTCCCGGCAAGCCCCCGCTGGGCTTCGTCATGCCCTCCACCCTGGCTGAGTTCGGCCGGGCCAGGATCCTCTGGCGCGAATCGGGCTCGGGGACTCGGGCCGTTGTGCTCCGGGCGCTGGGCCGCCTCTCCCCTCCCCGTGCCCCTCGGCCCGACGATCCCGTTCTAGGGCAGACCGAGGCCATCAAGGTCGCCGTCCAGGCTGGCATGGGGTTGGCGTTCCTCCCGCTGTGCGCCATCCAGGGGGAGCTGGCCCGGCGGGAACTCCGGATCCTGGAGCTTCCTGGGCTCCGGATCCGGCGGACCTTTTCATGGGTCGTGCCCCACGCAGGGCCAGTGGGCTCCGCAGGCCAGTTCCAGCGCATCGTCCAGGACATGCTGGCCCAGGATGGCTACAGGTAGCTCCTCGCGCCGAGGTACTGTTTCGAGAGCACCGGATTGTCCAGGCTGTCCCGGCGGATGGCCTGGCCGGAGCGGGGGGCGTGGATGAACTTGCCGTCGCCGAGGTAGAGGCCCACGTGGTTCACCCTGCCGGAGCCCCCCGTCGCGAAGAAGAGGAGATCACCCTTCTGGAGTTCGCGTCGGGCCACAGGGCTCCCTTCCTGGAACTGGTCCCGGGAGCTGCGGGGCAGCTTCAGCCCGTTCAGTCGGTAGACCGACATGGTGAGCCCGCTGCAGTCGAAGCCGGTCCCGGCGGAGCTGCCGCCCCATAGATAGGGGATGCCCAGGTAGTTCTCCGCGGTTCTCACCAGTTCCTCCCGCAGAGCCTTGTCTCCGGTTGTCCTGCGCCTGGCGGCGGCCTGGGTTTCAGGGGCCACCAGGAGATAGGCTTCGATGATGCCCCTGGCCTTCAGGGCATCCGCCCGCTTCTGGGCGGACTCACGCTGGGAGAAATCCCCAAAGCGGACCTTGTAGAGGCCATCATCGGCCGCGAAGTAGGTGGCTTCCAGGCCTTCTGCCTTGAGTCGATCGGCTAGGCGGGCCGCATTCTCCACCCGGGCGAAGGCACCGGCCTGGATGGTGTAACCGAGCAGGCCGGTGGCCGTCTTCTGCGATCCGGGGCCTGGGACAGGGCGCTTGCAGGCACAAAGGGGAAGCAACAGGCAGAGGACTCCGACCGCCCATTCCCGGAGCATCATCCCAGAACGCCCCGTTCCCAGAGAAGGGCGATGAGCTGGCGGCTGACCTCCTCGTGGTGGCGGCTCCACTCCTCATGGGCCTCCGGGCCCACCCGGTTGGCGACGCCCAGGACAGCCCCGACGGGAATCCCCGCAGCCCGGGCGGCTTCGAAGACCCCGGAGAGCTCCAGATGTTCGGCGTCCGCCATGGTGGCCAGGGCTTCGGCCCCCTTGGTGGAGCGGGTGATGGCCGGAGGTGTGGCCACCACGCGGGTGGGGAAGGGCAGGGAGATGTCTCCCTTCCAGAGGGTGCGTTCCAGAGTGGGGCGGTAGGCCTGCTCCCAGAGCTCCTCCATGGAGGTTGCCAGGACTTCGGCCACGGCGATGCAGTCGCCGATCTCCAGGCTGGGCTCATAGGCCCCGCAGGTGCCGATGAAAAGCACCCTGGAGGGTCTGTGGGCCGCGATGAGTCGCGCAGCGGCCACGGCGGCGCACACTGCGCCAATTCCGACGCAACCCGTGACCCATCCCTCGGGGGGGGCACTGGCCAGCTCTCCGAGTTCCGGAGGGAAGGCGGCCACCAGTAGGCCGGGACGGGAGCTTTTCGGATGCGTCATACCAAAATCCTACGCCTTATGTTGCATAGGATGATTTGGAAAACTGAGCGAGTCGCTGGATTTTCTTTCCGAGGTTTGCGCTAAACTGACCATACATTATCCAAACCCACTGGGAGTTGCCGATGCTTGGCCAGTTCTTGAACCTGAAGGTTAGACCCAAGCTATTGATTTTGTTCGGCATTCAGGCACTGGTCCTCTTGGTTGTGCTCATTGTGGCCCTGGTGGGCCTTGGGGGAGCCAAGGCGGGGCAGCCGGAGGCCGTGATAGCTTCTCTGCGCAGCAGTCAGATCCTCCTGGTGATTCTTTTCCTGGTTCTGGGCGGTCTGGCGTACTGGTTGACGGATCTGATCGCCAGGCGCATGGAGACGGCAACCCAGTCCCTCGCAGTGGCCGCGGATGCCCTGTCCCGGGGCGATCTCAGCATCACCATTCCGGTGGGATCCAAGGATGAACTGGGCCTTGTCGCCACCCACCTGAGCCAGGCCGTGGCCCGCCTGCGGACCGACGTGGAGGCCATCGCCCTGATCGGCGAGCGCACCGCGTCGGGCACCACCCAGCTCTCCGCCACGGCCTCCCAGGTGGACGCCGCCACCCATGAGATCAGCGTGGGGGCGGACGAACAGCGGATTGAAGTGGAAAAGGCCACCCATTCCATCAACCAGATCGCCGAAACCATGCAGAAGATCCGCGAGGGCATCAACAGTGATGTCCGCCAGATCCAGGGAATGCTCACCGTCAGCCAATTGAGCTGCCGGAATGTGGAGCAATCCACTCAAGCCATGACGGCTATCCGTGAAAGCTCCTCCAAGGTTTCTGCCATCACGACCGTCATCGCCGAGATTGCCAACCAGACCAACCTGCTGAGCCTCAATGCCGCCATCGAAGCCGCCAAGGCCCGGGAATACGGCAAGGGCTTCGCGGTGGTGGCCGACGAGGTGCGCAAGCTGGCCGAGCGCTCCGCCAGTGCTGCCAGCGAGATCGCCCAGCTGATCCAGGAGAGCTTCTCGCGGGTGGAGACCGGTGCCAAGTCCGTCGACACGGTCCACGAGGCCCTGGAGAACCTGATGCGCTCGATCCAGAAGCAGGCCGAGGGTGCCCAGGGGGCGCTTCAGGCCGTTCAGCGGCAGGTGGATGAGAGCGCCGTCGTCCGGGACCGCATGGCCACGGCACTGCAGATCACCGAAACCAGCGCCTCCGCCACCCATGAACTGAGCGCCGCCATCTCCGAGACGGCCCGCACCATCGACGATCTCGCTGGCACCGCAGGCGAACTCAGGGAACTGACCCAGCGCTTCAAGCTGAACTGATCTCAAGAGGGAATCTGCAATCTCAACGTCCTTGAACTCCCTTGGGGGGCAGGCCCGCCTCGACAGATGAGGCTGGTCCCCCCGGGTCCGAACGCGCGACAATGATGGTGGGGATGTCACCCAACTTCAGGGTGTTCAGCGTATCGCCTGAAGATGCGGCGAAGGCATGGGTCCAGCCATCCTCGCTCCAAAAGGAATACGAGGAGTGAGGTGGCCAGGATACTGAAAAGGATCAAGGCGTAGACCGTGGTCTGGATGACCGATCCCCCCGGCAGTCCCATCTGTGTGGGTACCGAAGCCAGGACGGCAGCAGCCAGCCCTTTTGGGGTCATGGCAGCCGCGGTGGCGGCTTCGAAACGCGTGGTGCTCGCAGTTGATAGACTCCCGTGCACCACCGGAATACGGAGGGCGAACAGAAGTGCCGTGATGCCGAGGCCCCCCAGGGCCAGGTTTAGGCTGGTTAATCGCAGGCTGAGGCCGATGTAGATGAAAAAGAAGGTCTTCAGGAGGAATACCACCTCCGCGAAGACCTCTTTTTCCGTTGTGCTCAAGCTGGCCAAGGTTTCCGGCGAACGCCGCAGGATTCCGAGGGGCATCAGGTCGATATTTCCAAGGACTATACCCAGGCTAAGGGAGGCGATGGCACCGCTGTAGCCCAGCAGTTCCACCAAGCCATACATCACCAGTACGAATGCCGGGGTTGTGAAAATGGACCGCTGGAGACTATGCATCCGGTTGAGAGCCAGAGACCAAAGCACACCCCCAGCGGCGCCCAATATACCTGCGAGCAGGAAGGAGGCCAGCATTCCTCCCATCAGGTGCCCGACCTTGAGGGACCCCATGGCCTGGGCTCCCATCAACCCGAGTGCGACGACGATCACCAGAACATCGCTCAGGGCTGACTCAATGGAAAGGACTGCGCGGATCTCAGGACTCACTGCCAAGCGCTTGACCATAGGGATGACCACGGCGGATGAAGTGCCTCCCAAGATGGCTCCCAGGGTCGAGGCTCCCAGCCAGGAAAGCCCAAGGAGGATGTGGCCAACGGGCGTGACCACAAGCATGGTCCCAAGGAAGCTCCAGATGGTCAGACCGGTGGCTCCTCGCACGGAACGGGCTAGGACGCGCAGATCTAGGCCAAGGCCGCCTTCGAAGAGGATGATGATTAGTGTGAGTGTTGAAAAGATAGGGCCAACCGCCCCGAGGTCAGAAGGGGTCATGAGCTTGGACACGGGTCCCAGCAGGAGCCCCAATCCCAGGAGCAGGAGGACGTCCGGGATCTTGGTCCGGGCGAAGAGGTCGTCCAGCGCATGAGCCAGGAAGATCAGGAGCCCGATGAGGACGACGACTGCTGGGATGTTCATGGTGCAGGCTCCTGACACTTCTTCTTGAGAACCAGGCCAAGGCCGATGGGGCCTGCGATGGTGGTGAGCACCAGGGCACCCACAATGCCAGCCTGGATTTCAGGACTGAGGAGGGGGGCGCTTTCTAGGTTCAGGGCGCTGCCGGTCGCCACGAAGATGAGGCCGACCTCGCCCCTGGGCACCATCCCCCAGCCCACCATGGCAGGGTTCAGACCCCTGCCTGCGACATAGCCCGCCGCGAGCTTCCCAAGGGTGCCCAGGACGGCCAGGACCATGGTCAGTTCCAGGGCCTTCCAGGAGAGCATGGCGGTGGGGTTCACCTTGGCGCCCATCAGGACGAAGAACAGGGGCGAAAGGGTTACCACCAGGGGATGGACCAGATGCTCCAGGGAGTGGAGTTCACGGTCCTCCAGGGTCTTGATATGGGCGGGCTCCAGAATCAGTCCGGCGGCATAGGCCCCCACGATGGTGGCGAGTCCGGCCAGGCTGCCCAGCCAGGCCAGGAGGAAAGCGAAGCCCAGTCCAAGGGGCAGCAGGATCTGCTCGCTACGGAAACGGTTGGCCAGGCGGAAGAGGTGGGGTGTCAGAAAGCGGCCCACCGTCAGGGCAAGGGCCAGGAAGCCCAGGGCCAAGCCCACGGTCCTGGCCAGGGTGCCCCAGGGGAGGGCAAAGCCGCTCCCCGACACCGCCACGATGCCGCTGACGGCCACCAGGACCAGGAGGCCCAGGACATCATCGATGACCGCTGCTCCCACGATGACTCGCCCCTCGGGTGTCCGGGCGGCGTGCTTCTCCCGGAGCACCTGGGCGGAGATCCCGATGGAGGTGGCGCAAAGGCAGGCACCGATGAAGAGGTCTACGGCGAAGGGTGTCCCCGTGGGCAGGATCAGCCATGCCCCCGCGAGGCCCGCCGCCATGGGGATCAGGACCCCGGCGAGGGCTACCCGGAGTGCCGGAGCCCCTGTCCGTATCATCTGGGGAACCGTGCTTTCGAGGCCCACGGCGAACATCAGGAGCACCACCCCCAGGTTGCCCAGGAGTTCTGTTGCGGGGGAGGCCGCGACGGAAGGGATGACTGGGAAGAGGTGGTGGCTGGCGGCCAGGACCAGGCCTGCCCCCAGTTCACCCGCTACCACCGGCAGTCGTAGGCGAAGGGCGAGTTCACCACCCAGTTTGGCGGCCAGCCAAAGAACTGCGATCAAGACAAGGGTGCCCGCCATGGGGTCGGCCACCAGGAATGCCATAGGCATGAGGATCTCCGGAAGGGAGGCGGCCCGACCATCCCCGGATCCTGTGACAGGACATGCCACACCCAAACCAGGGTCCATGAAAAGAATCCTGGTGTCAAAATATTAATAGATTATATTATAAATATCGCTTGGCGGTGTTTCTCAGTTCTTCCAGCCAACCCTTCCAGGCGTCCCGCTGGAAGGGGCCTTGGAGGGAGGCCAAGTGGGCGCGGAACTGGCGGAATCGGGCCAGGGCAGGGCTCCAGAGGGCTTCGGGCATCCCGGCGGCGGCTTCGGCGCAGGCGTCCACTCCCTGAGGCGTCTGGCAGACCAGGAGGCTCTCCTGGCCCGCCTCCAGGCAGAGACGGACCCGGTCCTCCCAGCTCCACTGGGCGCAGCCGCCCATTTCCAGATCATCGGGCAGCCAGCGCCCCTGGACGCCCCAGGGGTTGCCCGCCACGGATCCCCGATGGAGGCTGGCGGGCAGGCCCTCGGTGTGTGGAGTCTTGAGGTGGGCCACCATGATGAGGCGGCCGGGGTGCGCCAGGGGGACGAAGGGCTCCAGGTTGCGGGCGACCTGGGCGGGGTCCTCCAGCTCCGGCAGGCTTTGGTGGCTGTCGACCCGGGTGCCCCCCAGGCCGGGGAAGTGCTTGAGACAACCCTGGACCCCTTGGGATTCCAGCCCGTTGAGGAAGGCGCCCACCGCAGCGGCGACCGATTCCGGGGCTGTGCTGGCGCAGCGGTCCCCCATGCCCGTCCCCACGTGGCCGTCCCAGAGGTCCGCCACCGGGGCGAAGTCGACGTTGAAGCCCAGGAGCCGACAGCCCTGGCCCCACAAGATACCCCAATGGCGGCAGGCTTCTGCTCCACCCTTCTCCCATATGCTGCGGAAGCTGGGGGTTTCCCCGACCCAGGGGCGCAGCCGCGAGACAGCGCCGCCCTCCTGGTCGATGGCCACCGCCAGAGGCAAGGAAGAGCCCCAGCGGCTCTGGAGGCCCTGGATGAGGGCGTGGCAGCGCTCGGGTCCCTGTCCAGGATCGGGGTCGAGGTTGCGGGCGAAGAGGATGATGCCCCCGGGGCGGAAGGTCAGCTGGACCTCCGCGGGGTCAAGGCCTCGGAAGCCGGTCCAAAGGAGTTCGTGGGCAGCGTGAGTCATCCCTTAACGCTACCTGAAAAGTGCGGCTCACGCGGAGGCGCGGAGGGCGCGGAGAAAATCGAATGGGTATCGTGACCCTCCGCGTTCCCCGCGGCTCCGCGTGAGAACTCTTTCCTCAGCCGATCTCCTGGGCCCGCAGGCGATGCAGGGCGAAAAGAGCGGCCTCCACATGCTTGCGCCAAAGCTCGAAGGCGGCCAGCTCCGGGTGGAAGCTGGAGCGACTGTCGAAACTGAGGTAGAGCGCAGCCATAAGGCACTGGCCCCGGCGCAGCGGGACGAGATAGCTCTCGGGATGCTCATAGGTTCCGATCTGCTGCAGATCCTCAGGCGCGGGCAGACGCTGTAGGCCGCCCTCCGGCAGCGTCCCTTCCAGGATGCCCCAGGAGCGGATTCCCAGGGGTTCGAGGACTGCGCAGGCGCCGGGCTTGAACCGGGCATTCAGGAACCTCAGGAAGGGGGCCAGGATCGACCGTGCGTCCGTGCAGTCCAGGGTCTCCAGCAGCATGGCGTTGAGGTCCAGCACTTCCTGGTGGAAGGCCTGCTGTTCCTGCCACCTTGCCAGGACCCGGCTTTCCAGGTCCTTCTGATAGCCCTCCAACTGGCGGAGCAGGACGGCATGGTCCAGGGCCCGGTCCAGCACAGCCTCCAGTTCGGCCACCTTGAAGGGTTTGCGGATGAAGTCATAGGCTCCGCACTTCACGGCCTGGATGGCGCTATCAAGAGAGGCATAGCCCGTGAAAAGGATGCAGAGCACCTTGGGATCCCGGGCTTTGACCGCGAGGATGAGCTCAAGGCCGTTGGGGCCGCCGGGCATGTTCAAGTCCGTGAGGATGACCGGGTAGTGGCGCCGCTTCACGGCCTCCAGGGCAGCCACGGCCCCGTCGGCCGTCTCCACCTGGTAGCCGTCCGCTTCAAGGCTCTGGAACAGGGCTGACAGAAGTTCGGGGTCATCGTCGACCAGGAGGATGGGATCCTGGAGCATTTCAGGGGGCCTTGGGAGCAGTGAGCATGTAGATCTTGCCCTCGATGAAGATCGTCAGGGCTTCCGTGTCCAGCAGTCCCGCCTTGGCCTCGTCCTCCAGGATCTCCAGGCTTCGGGGAACCGTCACGGCCACCTTATAGGGGCGGTCCGCCGCCACCAGGGCGTCGTAGACATCGGCGATGGCCATGAGCTTACTCTGGGGTGGAATCTCCTCGGCCAGAAGACGCCGGGGATAGCCCCGGCCGTTCAGGCGTTCGTGGTGGGCATAGGCGATATCCGGCACCTTGGCCAGGCCTCCGGTCCAGGGGATCTGGCTCAGGAAGCGCCAAGTGTGGGTGACATGGCTGTTGATCTCGTCCCGCTCATCGTCGGAAAGGCTGCCCTTGGCGATGCGCAGGGCCGCGATGTCCTCTTCCTCGAGGATCCGTGAGGATTCCCCCTCCCAGTGTTCAAAGTGGAGGTCATCCAGTTCCTCCAGGGCTTCCCGGATCTCCTGCGGCAGGATCCTGGGTTCATTGCAGCGCTGGATCAGCTCCACCAGACGCTGGCTCTCGCCCCTTCTGGCGTTGAGCAGCTGTTGGAAGTTGGCGGTTTCATAGGGCTTACCCTCTTTCCAGGCCCCGTCCATGAGGGACACGGCGATCTCCATGTCCCGCTGGTAGAGGCGCTGCAGGATGCGCTCCAGGCGCTCGGGGGCCAGCTTCTTGGCCTTGGTGAGGACCTGTTCCCGGACGCCGACTTTGCCGAAGTCGTGGAGGAGTCCCGCGTAGCGGATCTCTCGCACCTGCTGTTCGCTGAAGCGGATGGTGCCGTAGGCGCCGGTGGAGGTGCGGTTGACCGCCTCCGCCAGGCCCACGGTAAGCTCTGCCACCCGGCTCGAATGGCCGGAGGTCGAAGGGTCTCGGGCTTCAATGGCGAGCACGGATGCCTTCACGAAGCCTTCGAAGAGCTTCTCGATGTCGTCCTTGAGCTTCAGGATCTCCTGGGTGCGCTCCAGCACCATCTCCTCGAGTCGGCTCTGGTAGGCCTCGTTTTCCCGGAGGCTCTTGTAGTGGTTGAGGGCCCGATTGAGGCTGGCTTCCATCTCCGCCAGCTTGAAGGGCTTGGTGATGAAGTCGTAGGCGCCCCGCTTGAGGGCCTGGATGGCCGCCTCGGTGGTCGCGAAGCCGGTCATCAGGATGCAGAAGGTTCGCGGGTCCAGGGATTGGACCGCATGCATCAGGTCCAGACCCGACTGCCCGCCGGGCATGTTCAGGTCTGTGAAGATAATGGCGAAGTGCTGTTCCTTCACCTTCTCGATGGCCGCCTCGGCGCTCTCGGCCCCTTCGGCCACATAGCCCAGGGAATCCAGAGCCTCCACCAGCAGTAGGCGGAAGTCGGATTCGTCATCCACGATAAGGACGCGATAGGGCTCCACAGGGGTCTCCAGAACACCATCCTATCGGACAAGCCCCCGGGATAGGCAAGTTTGGATTTGAGGTTCTACTGAACCGCCTCCACTTCCACCATCAATTCGCCTTCCCGGACCACCAGGTTCGCCAGGCTGCCTGGGGCGATCTGGCCGGTGAGAAGGAGTCTGGAAAGGGGATTGACCACCACCTGCTGGATCAGTCGCTTGAGGGGGCGGGCTCCGAGCTGGGCGTCGAAACCCTCCTTGGCCAGCCATTCCAGGGCTTCATCGGGACTTGCCAGGCCGATGCGCTTCTCCGCGAGAAGCTCCTCGACCCGCTTGAGTTGGATGCGGGCCACGGCCACCATATCCTCCTGGGCCAGGGCCCGGAAGGTGACCACTTCGTCGATGCGGTTCAGGAACTCAGGCCGGAAGTGCTCCCGGAGGGATGCCTGGATCTCCTTCTGGGCCTTGTCCACCTCGCCTCCCGCCTCGAAGATGGCACTGGATCCCACGTTGCTGGTCATGAGTACCACGGTGTTGCGGAAGTTCACGGTGCGGCCCTTGCCGTCGGTCAGACGGCCGTCCTCCAGCACCTGGAGGAAGAGATCAAAGATCCGGGGGTGGGCCTTTTCCATCTCATCCAGGAGGATGACGGCGTAAGGCCGGCGGCGAACAGCCTCCGTGAGGCGGCCCCCCTCTTCATAGCCGATGTAGCCCGGTGCCGCCCCGATGAGCCGGGTGGCGTCCG
This sequence comes from Holophagaceae bacterium, assembly GCA_017859955.1. Taxonomy (GTDB): domain Bacteria; phylum Acidobacteriota; class Holophagae; order Holophagales; family Holophagaceae; genus Holophaga. The sequence goes on along the minus strand of JAFNAB010000035.1, from coordinate 3,586 downwards.
CTTCGTGGGTGAACTCGCTCATGTCGATGCGCACCATGGCGCTTTCGTCGTCGAAAAGGAATTCAGCCAGCGCTCTGGCCACCTCGGTCTTGCCTACGCCGGTGGGGCCCAGGAACAGGAAGGACCCGATGGGGCGCTTGGTGTCCGAAAGCCCGGCCCGGTTCCTCCGCAGGGCGTCGCTGATGGCCCGTAGGGCCGGTTCCTGCCCCACGACCCGCTGGTGCAGGCGCTCCTCCATGTGCAGGAGCTTCTGGATCTCCCCCTCCACCAGTTTGGAAATGGGGATGCCGGTCCACTTGGAGACTACGGCGGCGATATCTTCTTCACCCACCTCCAGGCGCAACATAGCCCCTTCGGCGCTGGCGGAACTTTCTATCTGCTTCTCCAGGGCGGGAATCTCGCCGTATTCCAGGCGGGAGGCCCGTTCGTATTCGCCCCGGGTCTTGGCCTGCTCCAGTTCGATGCGGAGGTCATCGAGGTGCTTCTGCAGGGTCCGGGTGGCCTCGATGCTCTTCTTCTCGTTCTCCCACTGGGCCCGGAGGCCGGAAAGCTCCTCGTTCAGTTCGGCCAGCTCCTTTTCCAGGTCCTGGAGGCGCGCTTTGGAAACACTGTCCTTCTCTTTGCTCAGCGCGTGGCGCTCCATCTGGAGCTGCATGGAGCGGCGCTCCCGGACGTCGATCTCCAGAGGGCGGCTGTCGATCTGCATCCGGACGCTGGAGGCGGCCTCGTCCATCAGGTCCACGGCCTTGTCCGGGAGGAAACGGTCGGCGATGTAGCGGTGGCTGAGCTGGACTGCCTCCACCAGGGCGGCGTCCCGGATGCGGACACCGTGGTGGAGTTCATAGCGCTCCTTCAGGCCCCGCAGGATGCTGATGCTGTCCTCGATGGAGGGCTCCTCCACGAAGACTGGCTGGAAGCGGCGCTCCAGGGCCGCATCCTTCTCGATGTGCTTCTGGTATTCGTTGAGGGTGGTGGCGCCGATGCAGCGCAGTTCCCCCCGGGCCAGGGCCGGCTTCAGGAGGTTGGCGGCATCCATGGAGCCTTCGGCGCTGCCCGCTCCCACCAGGAGGTGGAGTTCGTCGATGAAGAGGACTATGCGGCCCTCGGAGGCCTCGATCTCCTTGATGACCCCCTTGAGGCGCTCCTCGAATTCGCCGCGATACTTGGTGCCCGCCACCAGGAGGCCCATGTCCAGCCCCATGAGGCGGATGCCCTTGAGGCTCTCCGGGACATCCTTCTTGACGATGCGCTGGGCCAGGCCCTCCACGATGGCGCTCTTGCCGACGCCTGGCTCACCGATGAGCACGGGATTGTTCTTGGTGCGCCGGGAGAGGACCTGGAGCACGCGACGGATCTCCTCGTCGCGGCCGATGACCGGGTCCAGCTTTCCCTGCTCCGCGAGGGTTGTGAAGTCCTTGGCGTAATTCTCCAGGGAGGCGAACTTGTCCTCGGCCCGCTCATCCTCCACCTTGGCGCCCCGGCGGGATTCCCGGATGGCGGCCTCCAGCTTCTTCCGGTCCAGATCGAAGGGCTCCAGGAGCTTCTTTGCATCGGTATGGGCGTTGGCGAAGGTCAGGAGCATGGCGTCTGTGGCGACGAAGCGGTCCCCCAGGCCCCGGGCGGTGTCGCTGGCCAGTTCCAGGAAGTTCCGCAGGGCGGGGCCCACCTGTGGCTCGGAGCCTCCGATGGCCTTGGGGAGGCGGTCCACCAGTTCCTCGGCGGCGTCCAGGAGTCCCTGCTGGGATTCCGGTGTCAATCCGGCCCTTTCCAGCACAGGTCGCAGCCCGGCCTCCGGGTTCAGGAGGGACAGGAAGAGGTGCTGGGGGAGCAACTCTGCGTGGGGCCCTTCCAGGGCCTGGTTCCGGGCTGTCACCAGGGCTTCGTTGGCTTTCTGGGTCAGGGAGAGCATGGACATGACTCGCCTCCTGGACTCAGGATAGATCTTGGTTGATGCTTGTCAACTAAGATTTTTTGACTATGTTGATCACCATATTTGGGCGGTTTGGAATAAGCTGAACATAAAATCCTGGCCATCCTGTGCATCCTGTTCAAAAACTGAAACAGGATGCGCAGGATGGCCAGGATGAATGCCGATTTGGGGTTCTAGTACCCTTCGCCGTCGGCGGCCGCCTTCACCTTTCCGCGATGGATGCGGAAAAGGTTGACGAGGTAGCCGAGCACGATGATGAACCCGATGAACCACCAGCCCAGCCCGGAGCTCATGCTGTGGTAGCTTGCCGAGCTGTTCAGGGCGGTCATGTCATGGGCGGGATCCAGTGTGGAGCGGAGCATGACGGGCCACACGCAGGCCGCACTGGTGGCCAGGATGCCAAGGATGAAGGCTCCTGAACCCAGGAAGGCCTGGAGGAAACGTCCCTTTCGCATGCCGGTGAAGACCAGGACCAGTCCCGCCAGGTAGACGATGAAGAAGAGCCAGGCCAGGGGGGCGTGAGGGAAGGCCGCGAAGATGCGGGGGTTGACTGCCCGGGTGGCCAGCGTTGACACCAGCCAGAGGGCCACCACCAGCCACCAGAGGATCGCCGCCAGGCCCTTGGAACGCTCGTGGACCTGGCCTTCGGTCTTCCAGGCCAGGAAGAGGGCGCCGTGGGCCGAGATGGTCACCAGGGAGAAGACACCGATGAGAACCGTGAACCAATCCAGGATGCCCACCGGGTTGGAAACGCCGAAGTGGGTGAACAGGGGGATGTTGAAGTACCCGGTGCCGTCGACGGGCACGCCTCTGAGCACATTGCCAAGTGCTGCGCCCAGCAGGACCGGCATCAGGATGCTGGCTAGGGCGAAAACCCCGTCCCAGAAGGCCCGCCAGAGGCCGTCCTGGACATGGCTGCGGAACTCGATGGAGATGCCGCGCAGGATCAGGGTCCAGACCACTAGGAACATGGCGAGGTAGAAACCCGAGAACCCGGAGGCCAGGATCTTGGGGAAGGCCAGGAACATGGCCCCACCACCTGCCAGGAGCCAGACCTCGTTGCCATCCCAAAGGGGGCCGATGGCCCCTAGGACCTCCCGGCGTTCGGTGTCGCTCTTGGCGACGAAAAGGTGCAGGGCGCCTGCCCCGAAGTCAAAGCCATCCATTACGGAATAAATGGCGACCATAACGGACACAAGCCAGAACCAGAGCTCAGCCATGCAGCACCTCCAGGGCGAGGCCGACAGCCAGAGTCGAAGGGGTCTCGCGTATCCCCGCAGGGGATACCGAGAGAACGGACACAAGCCAGAACCAAAGCATTTCCATGGGTGCCTCCCTACTTGGCCGCGGCGTGGTGGGGGCCCTGGAAGACCTCCCGCATGACGAGGAAAACGAAAAGGAACCCGAGGATCACATAGATGCCTGCGAATCCCAGCGATGTGAAAACTGCCTGCCCTGGGTGTACCAGGTGGCTGGGGCCCTGGGTGGTCCGGAATAGCCCATAGATGAGCCAGGGCTGGCGACCCAGTTCGGCCACCATCCATCCCGCCGTGTTAGCGATGAAGGGGAAGGGGAAGGCCAGCATCAGGACCCAGAGCAGGGGGCGGAAGCTCTCGAGTTTTCTTTTCCAAAGGAGCAGGGAGGATAGGAGCATCA
>JAFNAB010000034.1 GCA_017859955.1 Holophagaceae bacterium | reverse complement strand
CGCCGCCCGGATGATCCGCACCGCGATCTCCGAACGGTTCGCCGCCATCAGACGCTTGATCGGACGGACACCGGCAGGCAACGTCGTTGGGGATTTCTTGGCTTTGGACATGGGTCACCTGGGAATGGGTAAACGAAGGGCAAACACCTGGGAACGAGATGCCGGAGCAAGTTGGACGGCGTCCGTCCGTGTTCCATCTTAACCGTTTTGGGAAGCGGATGCTTTCAGTTAGAGGATCATGCCTCGCTGGCCCGGGAGTCAGCATGCTTCAATAACCCACGGGAAACCTTGCCTTTGAACGCGTAACCTTGAATACGAAAGAGGTTTCCGCCCTAGGATGGATAGGGAGTATGGACTTGGAACGCATCTACCTCGATCACAACGCCACCACCCGCCCTCTGCCGGAGGTCGTGGAGGCCATGGTGGCCTGCCTGCGGGACGGATTCGGCAACCCTTCCAGTGTCCATGCCTTCGGCCAGCGGGCCCGCCGCCTCCTGGACCGGGCCCGGGAGCAGGTGGCAGCCCTCATCAAGGCCAGCCCCGAGGAGATCATTTTCACCGCCAGCGGCACCGAGGCCGACAACCAGGCCCTGCGCTGCGTGGCGACACCCGGCACCGCCATTGCGACCAGCGTCATCGAACACCCAGCCATCCTCAACACCTGCCGATTCCTGGAAGCCGCAGGCACCCAAGTCACCTATCTTCCAGTGGATGCGCAGGGCATCCTGCGCATGGACACCCTGGAGGCGGCGCTGAAGCCTGACATCAGCCTCCTCTCCCTTATGGCCGCCAACAATGACCTGGGCACACTCCAGCCGGTGGCCGAAGCCGCCGACCTGGCCCGGAGCCGCGGCATTCTAGTGCACACGGATGCGGTCCAGGCCGCGGGCCGGATTCCCTTGGATGTGCGAAGCCTGGACGTGGACCTGCTGAGCCTTTCCGCCCACAAGCTCCACGGCCCCAAGGGCGTGGGGGCCCTCTTCGTTAAGCGTGCCCTGCCCCTCCGCCCCTTGATCCAGGGAGGTTCCCAGGAGCGGCGCCTGAGGGCCGGGACAGAGAATCTCCCGGGAATCGTCGGCTTCGGCATAGCCTGCGAATGGGCGGCAAAGCACATGGACAGAAACATGGAACGGATCACGGCCCTGCGGACCCGTCTGGAAGAAGGCCTTCTGGCCATCCCCGGTGTCCGGCTTCACGGCCACCCCACCCTGCGCCTACCCAATACCGTGAACGTGGGCCTTCCGATCCTCGGGGAGGACCTCCTCCTCAACCTGGATCTGGAGGGCATTGCCGTCTCCGTGGGGTCGGCCTGCAGTTCGGAAAGCCGGGAGCCCTCCTTTGTATTGAAAGCCCTCGGCATCCCGGACCAGGAGGCCCGCCAGACCCTGCGATTTTCCCTGGGCTTCGAGAATACGGATGCAGAGATCGACCGGACGATCCAGGTGACCCGAAGCCTGCTTGCGCGCCTGACCTGAAGCCCCGCCATGATGGACATGGCCCCTCCCGAAAGCCTTCCCATGCATGAAGCCCATCCCCTGGCCCTGGTCACCGGCGCCTCCTCCGGCATCGGCACTGAGATCGCTCTGGAACTGGCCCGGAGAGGCTTCGACCTCATCCTCTCGGGCCGGGATGCGGAGCGGCTGACGGCCGTGGCCGACCAGGTCCTGGCGACGGGGGGGGCAGCGGAAATCCAGATCGTCGACTTGGAAGCCCCGGGTGGCATTGAAGCCCTGGTCACCCAGGTGGGCTCCAGGGAACTGGAGATCCTGGTCAACAACGCCGGATTCGGGCTGTCCGGCCCCTTGGAGAGGGAAAGCCCTGAGAGACTGGCCGCCATGGTCCACCTCAATGTCACCGCCCTCACCCTGCTGACCCGCGCCTTCCTCCCGGCCATGGTTGCCCGAGGGCATGGCCGGATCCTCAATGTCGCCAGCACCGGGGCCTTCCAGCCCTGCCCGGGAATGGCAGCCTACGGCGCCACCAAGGCCTACGTCCTCAGCTTCAGTGAGGCCGTGGCGGAGGAGCTTGCGGGTACCGGTGTCTTCGTAACCGCCCTCTGCCCCGGGCCCACCCGAACCCGTTTCGCCGAGCGGGCTGCCATGGTGGGCTCCTTCCTCTTCAGGGATGCCATGGCTGCGGACGCAGTGGCCCGCTCCGGCGTCCAGGCCCTGTTGGCGGGCCGCAGGCTCAGGGTCACAGGATGGCGGAACCGCCTGATGGCCTTTGCCATCCGCTTCTCGCCCCGGGGTATGACGGCCAGGCTGGCCAAGGCCATGATGCTGAAGCGCAACTAGAACCCCATCTCCTCGTTGACCACCAGCACATGCACATCCGTGTAGCTGGGTTTGCGGGTCAGGATCGTGGTCACGCGGCAGATGCGCTCGGGGGAACTGCAGTCGGAGCAGAGGCCGGTCTCAGCGCAGGGGGTGCGGCGGTTGAGGCGCTTGGCGTTGGCCGGTGCTGCCCAGGTTGCGATCCGATGGAGGGCCGCCTGGGCGTCGCCATCCACCAGTTTGTTCCGGCCAACCACGATCAGGACCTTCCGGGGCCCGAAGAACATGGCCCCTGCCCGGTTGCCGTTGCCGTCAATATTCACGAGGTGACCCTCCAGGGTGAGGGCATTGGTGCTGGTGAGGAAGAGGTCGCAGGTGAGTTGGCGACGCATCACAGCCAGCTTTTCCCCGGGCGCAAGGTGCGGCAGACCATGATTCAGGATTTCCTTGCCTGCGAGACGAAGGGCTTCCTCAACCTCGAGATCGGCCAGGGTGCGGGAACCGCCAAAGCCGATGGTGATGGCCGCCTCAGCCTCCCTCAGAAGATATTCACGGGCCTGGACCGCCCCCTCGCAGTAGACAGCCGTGAAGCCGTTGCGTACCAGGCTCTTCACGGCCTTCTGGCAATGCTGTTCGTGGGCCCATTGGGTGATCGTTTCGGTCAGGGTCATGTCGTATCTCCAGGCGCCGTGGAACCCAGAATAGCGGCAGAGGTGGGACGACTTTTCCCTGATTCAGGTTCAAATGGTGCATGCGCGTCCTCGACCTCAGTCACCCCATCCATGTCGGCATGCCTCTGTTCCCGGGCACCCCAGCACCGAATCTGGAGCCCTTGGCCTCCGTGGAAAAGGCAGGCTATGCGGAGCACTGGCTCGCCATGGCCTCTCACACCGGCACCCATATCGATGCTCCGGGCCACCTCCTCCCTGGGGCCAAGACCCTTGACGCCTTCCCGGCAGAGCACTTCATCGGAACGGGCCTGGTCATCTCCGTGCAGGCTGGGGCCGAGATCCGCCTCCAGGACCTGAACCCCTTTGAAAGCCGCATCCGGGCAGCCCGCTTCGTCCTGCTGCACACGGGATGGGATGCCCATTGGGGTGCCCCCGCGTACTTCCAGGGCTTCCCGGTATTGGAGCCAGAGGCTGCCGCCTGGCTGGCCACCTTTGACCTGGCAGGCATCGGTGTCGATGCCCCTTCCCTGGATCCCGTGGCGAGCCAGAGCCTTCCAAACCATCGGGCATTCCTGTCCCGGGACATCTGCCTCATCGAGAATCTGCGGGGCCTGGGGGCCATCGGCACCGAGCCCTTTCTGTTCTCCTGCCTCCCCCTGCCCCTGCCGGAAGCCGACGGCTGTCCCGTCCGCGCAGTGGCTATGAGGCCTGCACCCTGATCTCCCCGAAGGCTTCGCCCTGGACCAGCTTCACCCGCCCGGTGCGCACCAGCTCCAGGAGGGCCAGAAAGGTGAGGACCAGGTCGTCCCGGGTAACCGAGGTGCCCAGAAGACCCCCAAAGGAGGCCCACTGGCCTGCCTGCAGGTGACCGATCACCTCGGCGATTCGCATATCCAGGGTCTTGGGAGGGGTCCGGACCTCCACTGGGGGCGGGGGCAGCAGACGCTTGAGGGCATCGCGATAGGCCCCCAGGAGATCAAAGAGGGTGGCCTGGATGGGCTCATCCTCCACCTTGGCATGCTCCAGGATGTCGAGCCCTTGGGTGAAGACCACGGAGCGCCACTCCGCCTCCCGGCCCGAGAGTTCCTGGGCGGCCTCCTTGACCTGCTGGTAATCCAATAGGCGCTGGATCAGTTCCTCCCGGGGATCCTCCTCCTCGCCATCCTCCTTGGGGGGCAAAGGCAGGAGCATCCGGGACTTGATCTGAAGGAGATGGGCCGCCATGGCCACGAATTCCGCGGCGATCTCCAGGTTCAGCTCCTCCATGAGGAGCAGGAAGTCCATGTACTGCCGGGTCACATCCGCCATGGGCAGATCGAGGATCTCCAGCTTGTGCTCCCGGATCAGGTAGAGAAGCAGATCCAGCGGTCCCTCAAAGGCCGCGAGGCGAAGGGGAAGATCCCGGAACTTGGTTTCGAATCCCTTGGGGGCTTCGAAGGGGGTGGGCTTGGTAGACTCCATGGAGATCAGTCTACCTGCTTCACCGGCAGGCGTATCCGTACCCCCATACGGTCTGGATAAGCTGAGGGGCTGAGGGATCAGTCTCGATCTTCTCCCGGAGCCGCCGCACATAAACATCCAGGAGCTTGGGGCTTCCGAAGTGGTTGATCCCCCAAAGGGCGTCCGTGAGTTCCTCGCGGCTCATGGCCCGACCCGAGGCTTTGAGGAGGTTGGATAGCAGATTGAATTCCCTCGGCGTGAGCCTCACTTCCAGCCCATCCCTGAAAACCCGGCGGTTCTCGGGCTCCAGGCGCAACCCCTTGAAAAGCAGGGGTTCGTTCGAGGAGTTTAGAGGATGCAGGCGTCGAAGCACAGCCTTCACCCTGGCCACCAGTTCCCGGGGATTGAAGGGCTTCACCATATAGTCATCAGCCCCGGCATCAAGGCCCTCGACCTTGTCCTGGTCGCCCTCCTTGGCCGTCAGCATGAGGATGCCCTGTCTCCTCCCGGAGGCTCTGAGGGTCCGGCACACCTCAAACCCATCCATCCCGGGCAATCCGATATCGAGGACCACCAGGATAGGGCCTTCACATGCACACAATTCAAGGGCCTGCTCCCCAGAGTTCGCCTCGAGGACCTGATACCCACTCTTGAAGAGAACCGAACGAATCAGGAGGCGCGTGGCGGGGTCGTCCTCAACTACAATTAACTTATTTTTAAACATTTCCATAGGGCACCCCGTCTACCCAACCTCCCTGGCGCCGGATGTGATCAGAAGGTTTTGGGCCAAAGGAATTATGCCACACCTTGAAGCATAAATATGATTCAATTTTATTACTCTCTCAATATTCAATAATCTGGATGCCTTTTCAGCCAAAGGCAGACTCGCATTGACATCGCCCTCGTGATACAAAGTAATCATGAACGCCCAGAATTGGATCGAAACAGGCGAAACCCACAGAAAGAAGAAGGCCTTCCACGAGGCCGTGACCTGCTTCAAGGAAGCCCTGGAAAGGGAACCCGACAATCTGTTGGCCCTCAGAGGTCTGGCTGATGCCCATCGCGGCCTCAAGGATTTCGCCAGATGCATCGCCATTTGGAAGCACTGCCTCACCATCAAACCCCGGGACGTTTCCATGATCGTCCGCCTTGGGGATGCCCACAAAAAACTGGGAGAGCGGGAAGACGCCATCCAGTGCTACACCCGCGCCCTGGAGATGAATCCCAACAACCGCTATGCCCTCATGGGCCTTGGTGACCTCTACTTCCGGGAGCAGGATCTGGCCAAGGCCGTTGAGTATTGGGAGCCCCTTATCAAGCTCGACCCGAGCTTGGTCAATATCCAGACCATGGTGGGTAACATCCACCGCAAACAGCTCCGATTTGAAAGGGCCAAAGCCTGTTTCGAGGCAGCTCTCCAAAGCGCACCGAGCAATCATTACGCCATCTTCGGCATGGCTGACACGTTGAGAGGGCTCGGCGAATTCGAACAGGCGGCACCTTACTGGCGAATCATGCTGAAGCTGGACCCGGACAACCATCAGGTCATCACCCGGGCAGCCGACTGTTTCCTTCGCCTTTCGCTCCTCTCAGAAGCCGAAGAGCTCTTCCGGCGCGTCCTCGCCAATCGCCCCGAAAAGCCGGCCCTGCTGGGTCTGGCCCGTGTCTGCCGCCTCAAGGGGGCCCACGAGGAAGCCATCCAGTCCTACCGTACAGTCCTCGAAACGAGCCCAGAGGACATTCGCACCGCCCTGCTACTGGCCGACACCCTGGCGGAAGCCTCGGGCATCCAGGCCGCCCGGGACTTCCTGAGCGAAGCGCTCGAAGAACGCCCCGGCGTCAGGGAATTGGAGAATGCCCTGGGCCGCCTGGGATGACCTTCCAGCGGGAACGCAGGGCGCGACAGTACGCCACCGCCTCCCGGGGGGTCCGGCAGAAGACATCCGCCCCCGCCCATGCGGAACTGTTTTCATCACAGGCTGCCCCACCCACCATGATCCTGATCTCCTGACGCAGATCAGCCCGGCGGATCGCCTCCACACAGTGCCGCATCACCTGGAACCCAAGACTCGATGCACAGGAGATCCCCACAAACTTGGGGTGGTAATGCCGCACGGCGCGTTGAAAGTCCACCGGCTGCACCCTGACCCCCAGATCGATCACGCGCAGCCCCGAGGCACCGAGGATGATGCCCAGGAGGTTCTTCCCTAGATCGTGCTCATCATGGACGGTTCCGATGACAATGCTGCCCATCCGGCCAGCCCGCGGACGGGTGGGGGACAGCCCCAGGCAGCCCAGGGCTCTCCCGAAGATCTCCGTGGCCATGACCATATCCGAGACGGCATATTCGCCCCGGTCATACCGCCGGGTTACGATTTCCAAGCCCATCTGCAGCATGACCAGAATATCCGCGGCCTTCTGATGACCATCTAAAAGCTCCCTAACCCGGTCCAAGGTGGCAGCCTCTTCCAGACTGGTGAACTCATCGACAAGCGTACGGGGCATGGGGGAAGCTTCTCACAAAAAAGGGCCTGCTTGGTGCAGGCCCTTCCGACAACCAGGCACTGAGAACTACTCGTAGAGGCCCTTGCGGTGGGCCTTGAGGTACCTGCCGCAGAACTTGTCCTTGCCCAGCAGAGCCTGGGAGGCATAGATCATGCCCATCATGTTCTTGTCGCAGGGGTTCAGGATGTAGCCGTCCATGCCGACGGTCATGGTCTGGACCACCATGAGGCGGTTCAGGACGGGACGGTTGGGCAGCCCGTGGGAGATGTTGCTCAGACCACAGGTGAAGTGGACTTCAGGGAAGCGCGCACGGATCAGCTTGATGGACTCCAGGACTTCGACGCCGCTGCCATCGTTGGTGCTGAGGGGCTTCACCAGGGGATCGATGTAGATGTCGTCCTGAACGATGCCTTCCTTGCCCAGGCCCTCGACCAGGTCCGTGGCGATGCGAAGGCGATCCTCGGCCGTGTTGGGCATACCGGCATCTTCGATGCAGAGGGCGACAACCTTGCCCTTGTATTCCTTGACCAGGGGCAGGACGGTCTTGAAGCGATGGCTCTCCATGTTGATGGAGTTGATCATGGGCTTGTAGCCGGGCTTCAGGAGCTTGAGGCCCACTTCCAGCGCCTTTTCATCGGGGCTGTCGATGCAGAGCGGGTGATCCGTCACCGCCTGGATGGTCTCCACCAGCCACTGCATGAGCTCCAGTTCCTGGCCGATCATGTTGCCGCAGTTGACGTCGAGATAGGTGGCGCCAGCCTCAGCCTGCTCCAGAGCAACCTTCTGGATATAGGCCGCATCCCTGGCCTCTACAGCCTCGCGGATGGCCTTACGGCTGGTGTTAATGAGTTCACCGATAATCATCATTTGGGATTTCCTCCTCGACCATGGAAATACAACTGATATGACCAGTCAAGTGATATTACGAGGGAACCTCGCTTTTCAAGACTGGCCTTCAGTCTACACCGCAGTGCCCAGACCTGAGCCCCGGCCTGGCCCGGTCCCCCTCGTTCATGGCAGGCGGATCGGATACCACGTAAAGCAATGTGTTGAAGGATCTAGATACCGCTGGCATCCTAAAGGCTTGGAACCCCTTCGAGGTGCACAGGTGTTACTTCATCTCCATTCTTGATCTGACTGACCGGGCGGAACTGCCCCGATGGCTAGCTGCCCTCGCCAGGAGTGCGGAGACGGAGGAGGATACCCGCAGGACGGTTTCGACCATCCTGGGTGAAGTCCGCTCCGAGGGGGCAGAGGCCGCCATCCGCTGGACCGGAAAACTGGATCGCGTGGCCCTGGATCCCGATCGTCTCCGGGTGCCCGAATCGGCGCTCCTGGAAGCACGGACCCGCCTGGACCGCGAGCGGCCCGAGCTGATGTCGGCTCTGCGCTCGATGATCGCCAATATCCGTCGTTTTGCGGAAGGCCAGCGCAGCTGCCTGCAGGACCTCAACCTGAGCCTGCCCGGTGGCGGCAGCGTTGGCGAGCGTTGGGTCCCCATGAAGCGTGCCGGCGTGTACATCCCCGGAGGACGGGCCTTCTACCCCTCCACCCTGGCCATGACCGTCATTCCCGCCCAGGTAGCGGGCGTCGGACGCATCGTGGGCGTCACGCCCCCCAAACCTGAGACCACCATTCCGGGCGCATGGGGCATCGACCCCTTGGTCCTGGCCTGCGCCTCCGAACTGGGACTCACCGAGCTTTATCCTTTCGGGGGCGCCCAGGGACTGGGCTTCATGGCCTTCGGCGAACCCGCGGTGGACATCCTGACCGGCCCCGGTAACCGCTTTGTATCCGAAGCCAAGCGCCAGCTGGTGGGCACCTGCGGCATCGACGCCCTGGCGGGCCCCACGGAACTCCTGGTCATCGCGGATGGCAGCGCCAATCCCGCCTGGGTGGCCGAGGATCTGCTGGGCCAGGCTGAGCACGACCCCGACGCCGCCGCCGTCCTCCTGAGCGAGGACCGCAATCTCCTGGAGGCCGTCGCCAAGGAACTGGCAACCCGCATCGAGGCCTCCCCCCGCCGCGCCATCCTGGAGCAGAGCATCCAGGCCCACGGCCGCCTGATCCACACCAGCCGCGAGCTGATCGTGGAGTTCGCCCAGGCCTGGGCCCCTGAGCACCTCGAAGTCTGCGTCGAGGATCCCGAATCCTGGCTGCCGGACCTGACCACCGCCAGCGCCCTTTTCCTGGGCACCTCCAGCGCCGAAGCCTTCGGCGACTATGGCGCGGGGCCCAACCACGTCCTCCCCACGGATCGCAGCGCCCGTTTCGCCAGCCCCCTGGGCGTGGCGACCTACCTCAAGCGCCAGAGCCTCCTCAGGCTCAGCCCCGCCGACGCAGCCTCCATGGCCCCCTGGGTCGACCAGCTTGCCCAGGCCGAAGGATTGGTGCATCACGGCCGCAGCGCAACCCTGCGCTCCGGTCATAATCAGAAGTAGGCGCGCCTCCTTGTCGCGCCGTCCCGCCTCCCCCGGGAGGCTGCGCTTCGCCCATTCCCAGCCTGACGAGCAGCCATGACCCCTTCCCCCGCCACCTCCTCCACCGAAGCCCTGCGCCTGCGTCTTGGGGCTCCCGAAGGGGGTCTGCTCCTGGGGACCTCCCCGGAGGCCTTGAAGGCATCCGTGCTTGGCACCTTTGGCAACACCGTCAAACTGGTGGATGAAAGCGCCCTCCAGCCGGGCGAACCCAACCAGCGGATGGCGGTGGACAGCGATCTGGACACCCTCCTGCTGCGCCGGGTGGATGGCACGGATCTGGGCCTCCTCCTGGGCGCCCCGGCGCGCCTTGCCGCGCTTCCCAACCTGGAACTGGACGCTCCCCCGCCCTCTCCCTCCGTCAGTGGTCCGGTCCGCCGCCTTCTGGCCCTGGACATCGACGGGGTGCTCATTGACGCTGACCGCAGCTTCATGGAGGCCGTGGCCCGCACCGTGTCAGAACTCCGCCCCACCCTGCCCTGGGGTGATGCCTCCTTCCGGGCATTCAAGCGCCTGGGGGGCTTCAACAATGACTTCAAGCTGGCCGCCGGTGCCCTGGCCCTCGCCGAAGCCTTCGGCGACCAGGATGTGGTCCCCCGGATCGAAGCCGCCATGGGCGAGGGCTTCCCGGAACTGGAACCCCGGATCGCCGTGCTGGAGGATCTGGTCAAGCCCGTGGTGCAGCGCCACTATGAGGACACCATCTCCTTCGAAAAGGCCTTCGCCACCTTGGAGGAGCTTCAGGCCACGGGTTTCGAGCTGGCCATTCTGACGGGCCGACCGCCTGAGGAGCTGGCCATGGCCTGGCGGGTCCTCGGTTTCGAGCTGCCCGCCATCCCGGACCGGGCCCCCCACCTCCGCAAGCCCTCTCCCTGCGGGCTCCTCCAGCTGGCGGACGCCTTCCAGGCCACGGACATCGTCTTCGCCGGGGATACGGTGGATGACGCCAGTTGCCTGCGCCGGGCCGCCGAAATCCGTCCCGAACTGCGCTGGCGCTTTGCCGCCATCGGCCCGGAGCGCCAACGCTTCGAGCGGCCCGAAGATTTCTCCTTCGCCTTCCTCCGTGAACTGCTGCCCGTCCTCCAAAGGGAGTCCGCATGAGAAGTGCCACCCTTCAACGCAAGACCGGCGAAACCGACATCCGGCTCACGCTGAACCTGGATGGCGGCGAAACCCGCATCCAGACAGGCCTCGCCTTCTTCGATCACATGCTCATGCAGATCGCCAGGCACGGCGGCCTGGGCATCCAGCTGGAGGCCAAGGGGGATCTGCCCGTGGACAGCCACCACCTCGTGGAGGATGTGGGCCTCTGCCTGGGCGAAGCATTGAAGGAAGCCCTGGGGGATCGCCGGGGAATCGAGCGCTACGGCCACGCCTATGTGCCCCTGGACGAAGCCCTGGCCCGGGTGGTCATCGATCTCTCCGGACGCCCCTGCTGTGTCTTCGAGGCCCCCATGCCCCCACTGGTCATGGGCGACGGCTTCCAGACCGAGATGGTGCGGGAGTTCTTCGTGGCCCTGGCCAACCGGGGCGCCCTCACCCTCCACGCCGATGTCCTGCGGGGCGTGAACCTCCACCACAAGATCGAGGCCCTCTTCAAGGCTCTGGCCCGGGCTCTGGGCCAAGCCGTGCGCGTCACCGGGGAAGATGTCCCCTCCACCAAGGGAACCCTGGTGTGAACACCAACTGAATTAAAAGAGTCAACACAGAGGGCACAGAGGAAAGATGAGAAAAGCAGGCAGGCATCGCGCAGCTTCCAGGAGCCATGCTCCTGCGAGGTTTTCTGCCCTGCCCTCCGGTCTGTCTCTTCAAAACCTCTTGCTTTTCTCTGTGCCCTCTTTCTTGTCTTTTCTCTGTGCCCTCTGTGTTGACTCCTTTTTTCCTTTGACGGAATCCCCATGCTGACCCTCATCGACTACGACGCAGGAAACCTGGCCTCCCTCGAAGGGGCCCTGGATCGCCTGGGACTGGCCTACCGCCTGGCCCAGGGCCCCGATGAGGTCGGGGATGAAGGTCCCCTGGTCCTGCCGGGGGTAGGGCACTTCGAATCCGCCAAGCGCTCCCTGGTGCAGCGGGGCTGGTGGCGGGAACTGCCGGGACTGGTGGCCTCGGGCCGTCCCCTCCTGGGCATCTGCCTGGGGCTCCAGCTCCTGGCTGAAGGCAGCGAGGAGGCCCCCAAGGAAAACGGCCTGGGCCTGCTCCCTGGCGTAGTCCGGCGCCTGGGCCCTGGGGTCAAGGTCCCCCACATGGGCTGGAGCCAGGTGACGCTGAACCATGCCCATCCCGCCTTCGGGAATCCCACCGGGGGCTGGCTCTATTTCGTTCACAGCTACGCCCTGGAAGCCAACGATGGCACGATCCTGAAGGCCACCCACGGCCGGGACTTCGCCGCCGTGGAGGCCCGTGGACGCACCCTGGGCTTCCAGCCCCACCCTGAGAAATCCGGCCCCCTTGGGCTCCTGCTTCTCCAGTCCGCCCTGGCCTGGATGGGCGCAACACGGGAGACATCATGCAACTGATTCCCAGCATGGACCTGATGGCAGGCCGCCTGGTGCGCCTGCGCCACGGCGACCGCAACCAGGCCACTTTCTATGATTTCTCACCCGAGTCCTGGGTCGAGAAGGTGATGGCCGCCGGGGCCACCCGCATCCACCTGGTGGATCTGGACGCCGCCTTCGGCGAGGCCCGGCAGGGTGCCTTCGTGGAGTTCCCCAAGTGCTACCCCTCGGTCCAGTTCCAGCTGGGCGGCGGCCTGCGGAGCCGGGAGATCGTCCAGGAGGTCCTGGATCTGGGCTTCGAGGCCGTGGTGGGCACCCTGGCGGTGGAGAAGCCCGAGGCCCTGACGGACCTCAAGGGCCTCATCGCCGCCCTGGACATGAAGAACCTGGAGGTCGTCACCCGGGGCTGGCAGAGTGCCAGCGGCCGCACCAACGACGCCATCTTCCGCTCCCTGCTTGACCTGGGCATCGACCGCGCCCTGGTGACGGATGTGGGCCGGGACGGAACTCTGGAGGGCCCCGGCATCGAGGCCACGGCCCTGGTGGGCAAGGCCGGCTTCCAGGTCCAGGCGAGCGGTGGCATGAAGGCCATCGAGGACTTCGACCAGCTCCGAGGCATCCCGAACCTCCTGGGAGCCATCAGCGGCAAGGCCCTGATGGAAGGTCACATCAAACTGGAGGACCCCCGGGTCCAGGCCGCCCTCCGGGGAGGTGCCTGATGCCGGCGAAACGCATCGTCCCCTGCCTGGATGTGAAGGATGGCCGGGTGGTCAAGGGCATCCAGTTCAAGCAGCTGCGGGACCTGGGGAGCCCTGTGGAGCTGGCCAAGCGCTATGACAAGGACGGGGCCGACGAACTGGTCTTCCTGGACATCGCCGCCTCTCTGGAGAACCGGGGCACCCGGGAAGCCTGGGTCCGGGGCGTGGCCCGGGAGCTGAGCATCCCCTTCACCGTGGGCGGTGGCGTCTCCTCCGCCGAAGACGCACGGCTGCTGCTGCGGGCGGGTGCCGACAAAGTCTCCGTCAATACCGCCGCCTCCAACCGCCCCGAGCTGGTGACCGAGCTGGCCGAGGCCTTCGGGCGCCAGTGCGTGGTGGCCGCTGTGGACGTCAAGCGCGATCCCGAACTGGGGTGGCGGGTCTACCTCAAGGGCGGCACCCAGCCCACGGAACGCTCCGCCATCGAGTGGCTCTGGCAGCTCAATGAGCTGGGGGCCGGAGAGATCCTGCTGACCTCCATGGACCGGGACGGCACCCTGGACGGCTTCGACCTGGAGCTGCTGGAACAGGCCTCCAAGCTGCCCATCCCCCTCATCGCCTCCGGTGGCGCCGGCAAGGATCTACACTTCCTGGAGGCCCTCCAGCACGGCGCCGATGCCGTACTGGCGGCCACCCTCTTCCACGAGGGCATCCTGCCCATCCCCACCCTCAAGGCCTATCTCGCGCAGCATGGCGTCGTGACTCGGAGCTGACATGGACATCTCGACCCTCAAATTCGATCAGGACGGCCTCATTCCGGGCATCGTGCAGGACCTCTACGGCGAAGTCCGCATGATGGCCTGGCTGAACCGCGAAGCCCTGGAAATCACCCAGAAGACCGGCTTCGTGACCTTCTGGAGCCGCTCCCGCCAGGCCCTCTGGACCAAGGGGGAGACCAGCGGCAACCGCCTGAAGCTGGTCCAGATCCGCCCTGATTGCGACCGGGACACCCTGCTGATCCTGGCGGAGCCCGAAGGCCCCGCCTGCCATAACGGCACCTCCAGCTGCTTTGACGGCGGGGAGCCCTGGCCCACCAGCCTGCCCTGGCTGGGCCGCCTGGAGACCCTCCTGAAGGGCCGTAAGGCCGCCGCCGACCCCGAGGGGAGCTACACGCAGAAGCTCTTCGCCAAGGGTGTGGACCGCATCGGCAAGAAGGTGGTGGAGGAGGCCGGCGAAGTGGTCATCGCCGCCAAGAACGATGATCGCGAGGAGTTCCTGGGCGAGGCGGCGGACCTCATCTTCCACCTCGACCTGCTGCTCCTGAACTACGGCGCCTCTCTCAACGAGGCCATCGCAGTGCTCCACAAGCGCCACGCCAAGGCCACGGGAGGACCTGCCTGATGCCAGTCCGCACCCCCCACTTCCCCGATCTCCTCTTCCGCGCCGCCGGCCGTCTCCGGCGCTGGGAGACGGCCCTCATGAACCTCCTCGAAAAGAGCGGGTGCCGGGAGATGCATCCCTCCCTGGTGATGCGGGAAGGGGTCCCCCAGGATGCCCTGCGCTTCTTCGACGGCGATGATCTGGTGGCTCTGCGCTGGGACTTCACGGTGGCCCTGGCGGGGGTAGTCACCCGCCGCTTCCCCGAGCCTCCGGGCAAGATCTCCTACGCGGGCGGGGTCTTCCGCCGCCCGGTCCAGCCCTGGGAGGCCGTGGAGCGCTTCGAGGTGGGCTGCGAACTCATCGAAGCCAAGGCGAACGGCGAATCGGATCTGGAACTCGCCCGCCTTCTGATGGCAGTCCCCGGCGCCATCGGCCTGAAGAATGCCATTCTCCACCTGGGCAACGCGGCCCTGGTGCGCCGCCCCCTGGAGGCCGAGCAGCTCTCGCCCGAGCTTACTCAGGCCGTCGTGTCCGCCCTCTCCCGCCGGGCACCCCACCGGGTCCGCCAGGTCCTGGAAGGCCATCCCGCCGCCGAGCGCCTGACGGCCCACGCCCAGGCCCTGGTCTCCGAACTGGGAGGCATCGAGGCCCTCAAGGCCCTGGACGCCAGCCCCTATGCGGAACTCCTCACCCTGGAGCGCCAGCACATGGCCCAGACCCTCCAGAGCCTGCTTCCCATCCTGCCCCCCAACCTGGAGCTGCGCCTGGATCTGGCGGACGTCGAGGGCCTGGACTTCTACACCGGCCCCACCCTCCGCCTCTGGGCCCCCGGTGCCCAGCAGGAACTGGCCTCCGGTGGCCGCTACGACGGCCTCTACCCCGAGCTGGGCAAGCCCTGGCAGGCCGCGGGCTTCTGCGTGCGCCTCTCCCGCCTCCTGGACCTGGCCGAGACCCGGCCCGACCTCTTCGAGCAGCCATGAGCATCCTGATCGCCTATCCCAAGGGTCGCCTCGGCGACGAACTGATGGAACTCCTGAAGGAGACCCCACTGGCCCTGGATGCCGTGGCCATGAAGTCCCGGGTGCTCCGGATCCCCACGGCCACGCCGGAGGTCCAGGCCCTGCTCCTCAAGGGCAGCGACCTGCCCCGCTACGTGGCTGCCGGGGTCGCCGCCCTGGGCATCGTGGGCTCGGACACCCTGGACGAGCTGGACATGGACCTCCTGGAGCTGGCGGACCTGGAATTCGGGGCCTGCCGCATGTCCCTCTGCGTCCCCCAGGGCACCACCTTGGAGGAGCTGCGGAACCGTCCCCACCTGCGCCTCGCCACCAAATTCCTGCGCTCCACCGAGGCATGGCTGGCCAAGGAAGGGCTCACCGCCGAGCTGGTGCCCCTCAGCAGCAGCGTGGAACTGGCCCCTCTCCTGGGCCTTGCGGACGGCATCGTGGATCTGGTGCAGACCGGAGGCACCCTCAAGGCCCACGGCCTGGTGGAGATCGCCCTCTTGGGCCGTTCCTCGGCCCGCTTGGTGGCTGCCCGGGGCGCCTACCTGAGTGAGCCTCACCGCATCAAGCCTCTGGCGGAGATCCTGATCAAGGCCCTCAAAGGCAAAGGCTGAAGCCATAGCAACCGAGGCGCGGCCAGGGCGGGTAACCGTCCTGGCCGCTCCGGCTTTCAGGCGTTGCATCGGCATGACCAGTCGGTGCCCACCCTATGCCAGAATGACCTTTTCCAAGGCCATCCATGACAGAAACGCCAGTCCGCCAAGGCTTCCCCCGCTCCTTCTGGACCGTCAACGTCATGGAGCTTTTTGAGCGGGGCGCGTACTACGGCCTCAACTCTGTCCTGGCGGTCTACCTGACGGGCTCCAAGGCCTCCGGGGGCCTTGGCTTCGCCGAACAGAGCGTGGGATTCCTCCAGAGTCTGGTCTACGCCCTGACGTACGTCCTGCCCATCCTGGGAGGCGCCCTGGCGGATCGCTACGGCTACCGCCGCATGCTCCTGGTGGCCTTCTCCCTGCTGACAGCGGGCTACTTTGCCGCCGGATACAGCTCCACCTACGCCATCGTCTTCCTGGCCCTGCTGGTGATGGGCACCGGCGCCGGGCTCTTCAAGCCCATCGTCTCCGGCACCATCGCCCGCACCACCAACGAGAGCAATTCAGCCCTGGGTTTCGGGATCTACTACTGGATGATCAATATCGGGGCCTTCCTGGCTCCCCTGGTGGTGAGCTGGCTGAAGGGCTTCTCCTGGCAGGCGGTCTTCATGGCCTCGGCCCTGTACTGCGCCCTGATGCTGATCCCAACCCTATTCATTTTCCAGGACCCGCCCCTGCCCGAGGACACCAAGGACTTCCGGCAGGTCGTCCTGGGGGCCGCCGAAGTCCTGGGAGACTCCCGCTTCATGCTGATGGTGGTGGTCTATTCGGGTTTCTGGGTGCTCTACTTCCAGACCTTCGGCTCCATCCTCTGGTACCTGCGGGACTTCGTGGACAGGGGCCCGGTGAATGCCTTCGTCAATGGCCTCCTGGGCCCCACCGGGCTGAAGTTCAGCTTCGACGCGGAGCATGTCACCGTCATCAACGGGGGAGTCATCATCCTGCTCCAGGTGCTGGTAAGCCGTCTGGTCAAGAATCGCCCCGCCCTCCCCACCATGATCACCGGCATGGTCTGTGGAGGCCTGGGCTTCGTGTTCCTGGCTTTCTCCCAGCACGGCTGGGTCTTCGTGGCCGGGATCATGATCTTCTCCATCGGGGAGATGATCGCCCACCCCAAGTACTACAGCTTCGTGGGCCTGGTGGCACCCGAGAGCAAGAAGGCTCTCTACATGGGCTATTCCTTTCTTTATGGCGTTTTCGGCGCTCTTCTCGGCTCCAACCTGGGGGCCTTCCTGTACGCCAGGCTCCTGAAACCCGCCCTGGGTCTGCCCCAGGCCGCCGCCACGGCCCGGAAATTCTGGCTCCTGTTCACGGTCTTCGATCTCCTGGCCGCCCTGGGTCTATGGCTCTTCGCAAGAACCTACAGCGTGGATACCCCGGAAAGCCGCCGGGGCACGAGGCGCTGGATGATTTTGGTCTACGCCCTGGTCCTCTGCCTGGGCCTGGCTTTTGCCGTTGCGGCCCTGGCCACGAGCCCCGTGGAATACCGCACCCTAGTCCAATCCCTGATCTTCCTGGCCATGGGGGGAGGCGGATTAGCGGTGATCCTCCGACAGCGCTGAAATCGCCGTACGGGCAACCTGGAAAAGCGGATGCCCCAATGGGCAAAAAAGGGATACAATTCAAGGTTCGGAGTATTCATGAGTGGATTTTTGCTGACGCTTCACATCATCGCGAGCCTGATCCTCATCGGCGGCATCCTGCTTCAGCCGGGCGCCAAGGGTGGTGGATTGGGTGCGGCCTTCGGTGGCGGTGGGGCCAACAGCGCCTTCGGCGCCCAGGGCGCCGCTCCCTTTCTCGCCAAGATGACCTACTGGGTGGCTGCCTGCTTCCTGGCCACCTCCCTGCTCATCGAGGTCAACATCGTGCGTGAGAATCGCTCGGTCCTCGAGAAGAAGACCGGCAGCCAGCCGGTCCAGGGCGCCCCTGCCCCGCAGATGCCCGCCCCTGCTCAAAAGTAGTGCTTGACAGCCTTCTGGACATGTGAGAATCTTGATGTTCAGGCCCGCGTGGTGAAATTGGTAGACACGCCATCTTGAGGGGGTGGTGACCACAAGTCGTAGCAGTTCGAGTCTGCTCGCGGGCACCAAAAAGCAGCGATCTTCGGATCGCTGCTTTTTCGTTTTGGCCTCACGCTGAGGCGCGGGGATCGCAGAGAATCAACCGAGGGCATCGTGATGGCAAGAGAGAACACAGGATCCATTCGGATTGAGGCTTCTCTGCTTCTCGCGCCCCTGGCTGCATGGTTCGAGGTCCATCGCCGGGTGCTGCCATGGCGGGATTCTGATCTGGATCGGCAGCATCCGGATCCCTACGCCGTTGTGGTGTCCGAGCTTATGCTCCAGCAGACCCAGGTGGTCACCGTGGTGCCCTATTTCCAGCGATGGATGGCGGCCCTGCCCACGGCCCGGTCCCTGGCCGAGGCGTCCGATCAGCAGGTTCATAAGCTATGGGAGGGACTGGGCTACTATCGGAGGGCCCGCTTTCTCCAGGCGGCGGCCCGGGCCATCCACCAGAATGGCTGGCCTGCGGATCTGGAGGGGCTGATGGCCCTGCCGGGACTCGGGCCCTACACGGCTGCCGCCGTCGCATCCATCGCCTTCCAGCAGCCGGAGCCGGCCCTGGATGGCAACGCCTTCCGGGTCCTGGCGCGCCTCCTGTGCATCGAATCGGACCCCAAACACCAGGCCACTGAGCTTCGCGATTGGCTCAGGCCCGCCTTGATGGCGCACGGGCCCTCCCGGATGACCCAGGCCATCATGGAGCTGGGCGCCACGTACTGCAGCCGCAGGGCTCAATGTGGCCCCTGCCCCCTCAGCCGGAGCTGCCGAAGCCTCGCGGCGGGCATTGTGGATCTCATTCCCGCCGCGGCCCCCAGGGCCAAGGTCCGGTCCGTCGAGATCACCCTGACCGCCATCCAGGCCAATGGAGCGTATCTGGTGAACCGGCCCGCCCCAAACGGACTCCTGGCTGGGCTCTGGTCCTGGCCCTTCCGCGAGGAAGCCCAATCCCGGGACTTGAACGTCGCCGAAACCACCCAGGGGTACCAGGCCGTGGAGACCAGGAGTTGGAAGGGTTGGACCCAGATCTATTCCCACCGTCGAGAGCAGGTCACCCCCCTTCTCCTGGAGGCGGAATATCCCTTCCCCGTGCCGGAACACCAGCAGTGGGTCCCGGCCCACGAACTACAGGCCCTCCCCATGGGCAAGCGGGATCAGCGCCTCCGGGAGCTGGTTCTCGGAAATACACAGGACGCGGCCATTGAATCGTAGAGCCTGCGCCTCCAAAAGAAGCGAAGGAAGTATAAAATTAACTATTAATATATTTTAAATCATTCGTGTGCTGTGCAGCTGCAAGGAAATGGCATTGGCCGCCTCCTTCAGCTCAGCGATGCAGTCCTTGCTCCATCCAGCTTCCTTCATGCGGTAGGAGGGAACCACGATGAGAATGGCTGCCACAGGTTCGTTCTTGTGGTTGAAGATAGGAGCCCCGATCGCATTGACCTCTTCGAGATACTCGCCAAAATCATACGCAATGCCGTTTTCTCGGATCCCCTCGTAGACCCGGCGGAGATCTTCCGGATCGGTGACGGTGTTTTTCGTATAGCGGACAAGGTCCTGGCCCAGCCAGTAATCCATGACATCCTGCTGACTGAAGGCAATGATGGCCTTGGCGCCGGCATGGGCGTGGGGCATCACCTTGTCACCGACCTCGATCTTCAGGCCGATGGGTTCAGCCGTGTCTGCAACGTAGGACAGGTAGAAATTGTTCCCCGCAATCACTTCCAGATGGACACGCTCGCCGACCTTGTTCCTCAGTGCGTTGGCAAAATCGGAGGCCACCGCTGTAACGGTACCGTCCAGGGACCGGTAGACCGCCCGGGCCATTTCGACCATGGCCGGACCGAAGCGGTAGGCTCGGGTCTTCGGGTCCTGTTCGAGAAAACCGTTCTTGTTGAGCGTGGTGAGCACACGACCCATGGTCGCCTGGTTGGTATCGAGCCGATTGGCCAGTTCCCCTGCGCCAAGGGAGAGATCACCCTGGGCGAAGCATTTGAACACCATGGTGGCAAAGGAGACCATATTGCCGTGGTCCCAGGAATCGGTCAGGGCAGCCGGCAGGTGCTTCTTCTTGTAGGCTGTCAGGACCTTTCTCACCGTCTCGGGATCGACGGCGACCTGCCAATCGCCGTCCGGATTCAGGCATTTGCCAAGTTTTTCGAGCATCACGTATTTGACGCCTTTGACGGTTTTTTTGTTGTCCGCCAGGATCGTGGACATGATGTTGTCCACGCTGATGTATTCCGGGATTGTCAGATCAAGCCCAAGCTTCTTGCCGAAGTAGTAGTAGTGCTTGTCCACTTCCTCCCGTGACAGGTATCCCAGTTCATGGGAGAGTTCCGCGGCGATGCACATGCCCTTGGCCACAGCGATGCCGTGGGGGATCTGGCCGTCAGAGAAGAACTCCATGGCATGACCGAAGGTGTGGCCATACTCGAGAGCCATGCCGAAGCCCTTCTCACTGGGATCTGCCGCAAGGATCTTCAGCTTGGACTGGATGACTTTGTAGGCCAGCTCCGTCAGGGTCTGGGCATCCAGATTCTCCAGATCCCTGTCCAGGCAGGTCTCATAAAAATCAAGCAGCTCCACTTCATTGATCAGAGCATTCTTGATGCCTTCCGCAATGGCCGACTTTCTTCCCACCAGGCTTTCGGTTTTCAGATACTTGGTATCCCCGAAAATGAAGATCGGAGCATAGTAGATCCCGTACTGGTTCTTGCCCTGCTTCCCGTTGACGGCCTGTTTGTTGCTCAAGGTGCTGTCCGTAATCCCCATGAAGGTCGTCGGCATCTCGACATAACGGATGCCCCGGTAGATCATGCCGGACGCAAGGCCGACGATGTTGGTCAGACAGCCCCCGCCGAAGCCGACGACGATCGAGCCTTTGGTGATGCCCCTCGCCACCAGCTCCTCGCAGAGGTATTCAAGATTGCTGAAGGTTTTATCCCCTTCGGAATCCTTTATGGTGAGCGCCTCGTGAACCACACCGTTAGCCTCAAAATAGTCCAGAATCTCCTTCCCATAGAGGTCCAGCAGAAGGGGATTGGTAACGAAATACACCCGGTCGAAAAGATACGTTTTAAGCAGGGCGCTCAGCTCCTGAATGATATCAAGACCAAAATAATAAGTAGGATCCGGTTGAAGATAGGTTTTGAAATTGATCATGTTCTTGGGTTCAAAAGTCGTCATCGCACCCTCCCATTTGAGTTGTTTTACGCCAAATAGAACTCAATCAATATTCATACAATCTCAAGCTAATTGACTGCAGGCAGGAATATCCCGCCAAGGTACAGCTTCGTACCTTGCGGGGCCTCATTTTCTGCAGGAAGACGCCTTCAGACTCAAATGACGCGAGCCAATATAATGCCCAACTATGGCGAGGGCAAGCTCACCCATGAATCTATGAGACCTTGCCTTCAGTGCGCGATCATTATCATCAATAATCAACCACGTTCGCCAATTGGGACGCGATGTAATTGAATCGAAGATCGCCAAATGGACAGGATCAGGATCGCAGTCGATGCAGCCCCTTTGAGGTCAGGGAGACATCCAAGGGCAACAGCCCCATCGAAACCAGAGCAGCCCTGGCCTCCTCGCGACGCCCCTTGGGGGTCACCAGCAGGCAGCAGCCTCCCCCTCCGGCTCCGCAGGGTTTCATACCGGCATACCACCCTTCGCGGCGCCCGCGATCTCGCACAGCTCGCATAGCGTCCGTTTCGACCGAGGGTGAAAGCCGACACCTGGCCTTGCCCTCCCGTTCAAGCAGGACGCCCACCGCAGCGGCATCCCTGGGCACAGCCAGGACCATCTCCAGCGTGATGTTCCGGATCTCCTCCAGGGCTTCCCGCGTGGCCTGATCCCCTTCAATGAAACGCCGGTAGGCATCCCAATTGGTAAGGCCCGAGTGGTGAGGCTTCCCGGTGTAGAAGACGACCAGGTCCTCCAGGAGTTCGGGATGGGGAGACAGTGTCTCCCACCGAGGCTCCGGCAGGTCCCAATGGAGAGTCAGACAGCCCCCAAGGGCCGCCGGGAAGTAGTCCTGCCACCCCGTAGGGGTCCGCAGTTCCCGAGCCTCGAGATCCCTGAGCAGGGGAACTCGCGCGGCCAGGGCCGGACCCGCCTCCAGACCTTCACAGACCCCCAGGAGACCGACGCCCATGCAGGAGGAGGTGCCCAGGCCGGAACCCTGGGGAACAGGACTGCGAAGCGCCAGCCGGGCCGGGCGAACCTGGGCCGCATCCATCACGCGCCAGACCCAGGATAGTTCTTGGACTGGGGGTGCCTCCGGCCATTCAGCGGATTCGAAGGAAAGCTCCAGATCCCGGCTTTCGACCCTGAAACCCTCCCCGGCCCGCTCGACCTCCATCTCGATCCAGAGATCTACGGCCGCATTGACGGTGACACACCCCTCCATGAGGGCGTAGATGGGCCAGAGATCGAGGGTACCTCCGGCCAGATCCACCCGGACCGGTACCCTCCAGGATTCAGTGTTCTTCACGCCTCAGGCCCCCAGGTCTTCCAGTTCCTGCTGGGCCGTGCGGGCTTCGGAGGTGCTGGGAAAGCCGGACTTGATCTCCTTGAAGGCCTGGATGGCGGCGGGCTTGAGCCCCAGCCATTTCAGGCACTGGGCCCGCTTCAGCTTGGCGGGCAGGAACTGGTTGGAGGTGGGGTGCTCCTTGAGGAGCTGCTCGAAAACAGCCTTGGCCTTGTCATAGGCCTTGAGGTTGTAGTGCGAGAGACCCAGGTAGAAGAGTGCATCGGATTTGCGGGAAGTGCCGGGGTTGCTCTTCACAAAGAGGTCAAGGCTCTCTGCGGCCAGGGCGTAGTTGCCCCGGTTGTAGTCCAGCAGCACCGACTGCAGAGCCTTTTCGTCATCCTGAACCGGAGCTTGGGGCTCGGGAGCCGGGGAACCCTTCCCCGCACGCCTTGAAGGAACCTCCTGGAGACGGCCATTCAGGTTGCGGGTGGAGTCCTGAAGCTGACGAAGGGTGTCCTGGAGGTCGGCCTGAAAGCGCCGATCGAGCTTGCGACCTTCGTCGGCAGCCGCGAATTCGGCCTCCTGCTTCTGGTTGGACTCCTCCATCTGCCGACGCAACTTGAAGACTTCCATCTTCATGTCGCCCATTTCGACTTGCATCTTCTTGAGCTGTTCCTCGGATTGACACCCCACGAGCCCGCCAAGGACGAGCAGGGCCACCAGAGCACGCTTCACCATGGAACCTCCATGCAAAAGAGCGGAGGAATGAATCCCTCCGCTCCCGTTCTAAGTTTCAAAGGTCCTACTTGAGCTTGAATTCGCAGCGGCGGTTGATGAGCCAGGTCTCCTCATCCTTGCCCTGGACCTTGGGCTTTTCCTTGCCGTAGCTGATGCTGCTGAGCCGGTCCTCGGCAACGCCAAGACCCGTCAGGTAGGCGTAGGCGGAGTGGGCACGGCGATCACCGAGCGCCAGGTTGTATTCCACGGTGCCACGTTCGTCACAGTGACCCTCAACCTGAACCTTGGCCTGGGCATAGGCCTTCATGAAGTCGGCGATGGCCTGGAGCTTGGCCTTGTCAGCTTCGCGGATACCGGACTGATCGAAGTCGAAGTTGATGTCCTTCAGGGCCGCTTCAGCAGCGCGCTGATAGGAGGCGACCTTTTCGGCCTCGGCCTTGCGGGCGGCTTCAGCTTCGGCTTCAGCCTTGCGCTTGGCGGCCTCGGCCTCAGCCAAGCGGCGGGCCTCAGCCTCGGCAGCGGCCTTCCTGGCAGCTTCCTCGGCGGCAGCCTTCTTGGCGGCATCTTCGTCAACCTTGGGCTGTTCCACCACGGTAGCGGGCTTCTTGCAGGCCATTCCGGCCCCCATCGTCAGCAGCACAGCAACGGGGATGACGGTTCGCACAAATCGCATGATGATTCCTCCAACGCCGGTAAGTTTATCCAAAGTCAGCCAGGTGCAAGCGAAAAAGTTTCATGGGCAATTATTTTTGCCGGACGTCGGCGGGCTGGTAGAAATTCGATTTAGCTCCACCGGACCGACACCTCAACAGTGTTTCATTCATCACCCCCCAAAACACTAGCTTTAAGGCAAACTCTAAGCCATGGATTTCACGGTTCTTGGAAGAGGCAAAGCTGGACGGGCACTGGCGGAGGCTTGGGGCTCGAGGGTTTCCCTGGTCTCGCGCGAGGCCTCTCCAGAAGGCTGGATCCTTCTGGCGGTCCCGGATGCGGCGATCCCTGAGCAGGCGGCCCGCTTCCCGGGGCGCTGCGTCCACATGAGTGGCAGCCTCCACCTGGAAGGTGTCCCCTGCGCCCACCCCCTCACCAGCTTCGACGGCGAAGCCCAGGACTGGCGTGGCACCCCCCTGGGGGTGTCGGGGCCAATTCCGGAAATCATGAGCCAGGCCTTCGCCGAGCTCGGGTTCCTGCCCTTTGAACTGCCCCCAGAGCTGAAAGCCCTCTACCACGCCTGCGCTGTGCTCACTTCTGGCCATGCGGCCACCCTGTGGTTAGGGGCAGACAGACTCCTCCGAGAATCCGGCATCCAACTCCCGGGGGAAGGGCTTCTGCCCTTGGCCCGGGCCACTCTGCGCAACATCCAGCAGAAGGGCGCCGCCGGACGCACTGGCCCCTTCGTGCGCCAGGACACGGGCACCATCGAAAGGGATGCCCTAGCCCTGCCCGAGCCCTGGCGGGAGATTTTCCTGATGCTGGGGCATGCCCCCCTCGGCCCTTCCCGGGAGTAAGTCATGCCCAAGCCCCATGCCATTGAAGCCATCCTGAGCCCCCTGGACCTTGCCAATCACGAAATCGCGGTGGAGCTCCATCTCCCGGCCGACCTCATGGCCCCGGGTCCAGTCCTGGCCCTGCCCGCCTGGACGCCGGGCTCCTACCTCGTGCGGGACTACGCCCGGCTCCTGGATCGGGTGCGCCTGGTGGATGCCCAGGGGAAGCCCCTGGAGGTCCAGAAACTCGACAAGCAGCGTTGGCAGCTGCCAGCCACCCCGAGCAGCGCGGTGCTGACCTACCGCCTCTTCTGCAACGACCTCACTGTCCGCACCAACCACGCCGACGCCAGCCACGCGCAGTTCCAGGGAGCCGCCACCTTTCTTTACCCTGAAGGGGAGATCCGACCGGTGGAAGTGCGGTTCGAGGGATGGCCGAAGGGCTGGAAAGTGGCCACCAGCCTTCCCAGGCTGAAGGGTGCCTACCGCGCCGAGGATCAGGACGTACTGGTCGACTCCCCCTTCGAACTGGGCACCTTCCACACGCATCACTGGCGGGTGGGCGACACGGCTTTTGAGTTGGCCATCACCGGCGAACACGCCGGAGACGAGGGCCGGATCCGTGAGGCCACGGAGCGTATTACCCAGGTCTGTGGGGAGCTCTTCCAAGGATTTCCATTCAC
>JAFNAB010000033.1 GCA_017859955.1 Holophagaceae bacterium | reverse complement strand
GCTCTGGAGACCTTCCTGGCCCAAATGGAAGTCCTCGTCCTTCCTCCATCCGCTCTGACGGCCTTCTGAATCACCAGAAGGGGTTGTTCAGGGCCGACTCTCTTACCGTTTTCGGATCAGTCCCTCAGTGCCTGCAGAAGGCTTCGAATTCGGGATGAAAGATGGCCCTCCCGCCCTTCCGGCGATCCACCAAGGGTTTGGCGTTATCGCTCAGGAGCTGCTCGGGGACACCCCCGAAGTGGCGAAAGGCTCGCTCCAGCCCCATGATCCAGTCCCTCTGCCGCAGGCTGCCGAAGATCTCGGCGTAGCAGCGTCGGGAATACCCCAGGGTGGCCACGAATACATAGCGCTTCTGGCGCACCCCGCCGATCTGGAGCCACTTCTCCCCGAAGTCGATTTGCATCTGCTGGCCAGGCGGGGTCTCAAAGCGCATGGTGACCTGCTGGGCTTTCTGCCAACTCTGACGGAACGGCCTGAGGGCGCGTTCCACGGTCCGGAGACTCACCGATATCCCGATGGCTTCGAACTCCTGCCGCAAGACGTCCGCGTTCCGGACTCCGGCCTGGAAGCGGCTCTGGATCCAGAAGTAGTGCCGATCCAGAAAGCCGACCCGCCCCTCGCCTCCATACTGCCGATCAGGCCCCTCCCGAAGCCAAGCCCGGACCGTGTTCCTCGCCACGCCCACCTCCCGGGCGATCTGCTTCGAACCCCACCCCAACTCGCTCAAGGCGAATATCTGACCAGGATCCCGTCTCTCCATTTCCATCTGCTTCCCCTCTCGTGAGGGGGGTCAGATTTCGTGTCGCCAGGGGGTCATTTTCTGATGTCGCCTGACACCGGTCAACTCACTCCAAGTCAAAAGGTACCATGCAAATCACAGCATTGATCCTGCGCCCTTTGAGTAGTTCGCCATGATCTCCCGCTTGGTCAACCGGAAGCGCCCCGAGAGCATTGCGGTGGGCGCCTGGGGGCGGGGGCTGAACGCTTACCCCTGGGGAAACCCGGAAAACCTCAGGGGGATACCACCAATACTGCGAGGCGACAAACTGCGATTGCACCGTTTGGTTCGCCATCTGACCCTCCCGTTCGTTTTGCAACTACAGGAAAGTCGGGCGCTCCAAACGGTGCAACCTCTATCTACTGCGGCCTGATTCAGAATCCGGGCTCAGGCATTTACGACCAGCTTGCCGCCGCTGGGCAGGTCGTAGCTCCCGGCTTCGGACCCGGAAGCGGTGATGGTCACACCCTTGAGGGCATCCAGCTGGGCCTGGTAGACATCGGCAGTCAGGGTGACCGTCGAGTCGGCAGTGGCGATCCACTTGCTGGCCCGGTCGAGGGACAGGTGGCCGTTGAGGATGGCCCCCCGGTAGGTCACGGCAGCCATGGAGATCCACATGCCGCGCTCGGGGTCCTCGTGCAGCAGGTCGCCCTCGAGGTTCATGTTCTTGAAGACTACATTGACCCCATAGGGCGTAGCACTGGGCACGGTGGCGCAGGGGTCGTCATTCTTGATGGTGCGAACCAGGACCTTGTTGCCAGCCGTGATCTCGACGCCATCGAATTCCAGCTGGGTGTTCTCGCTCTTGACCAGGACAACGTCCTTGCCGGTGGCGATGGAACCGCCGTTGACAAACAGCGAGCTGACTTCTTCGGGCGTGCCGCAGACATTGTGGCTCAGCACGAAATAGGTGGCGCACTTCGACACGCAGTTGTTGAAGGTCATGTCGCCTTCACCGGCGATGATCCCCGCCATGCCGTCCACATCGAAGCGGCAGTTGTTGAAGACATCATGGCAATCGGGGTCGGCGTAGGCGCCATAGCCCTTCTTGGTGGCGATCACCTCACAATCATTGGCTTCGAGGTAGACAAAGCCTTCGGCCACTTCGGTGGACAGGGCGCCCCAGCCGTCGCAGATGATCTTGCACTTGTTGAAGTAGGTGTAGGAGTTGCTCATGCTGCAGTGGGTTCGGCAGTTGCCACCGATTTCCAGGGGGGGAGGCGGCGTCTGCATGAGGCCAACGGCCGGAGCATAGCCCTCGCCAAAGGGTTCGCCATGGGCATAGAGCACCGAGTTGTTGACCCGCAGGGTGCTGAACTTTTCGGCCACAGAGCAGAAGCGGCTCTTGCCGGCAGTATCGATCACGACGTTGTTGGCCGTCAGGTCACCGTGCTGGGTGACCGCGAGGCCAACGGTGATGATGGGCTTGCCCGGGTTGAGACCGGCATTGACACCCATGATGATGTCTTCGGTCTTGACGGACAGCGTGGACGGCAGCCGGGACGGCTTGCTGACGTTCTTGGCTTTGATCATGCTCATTGTGTGAACCCCTTTTGCAATTCAGGAGCGGTCACTCTCGACCGCAACTAGGTTGATTTGTCTACTTCTTCCAGCGGATGACGCCGCCGAGGAGGTTGGGATCCAGGTTCCAGACCATGTCGTAGGCCTTGGAGATATCCTCGAACTCGAAGCGATGGCTGATCAGGGGGCGGATGTCGAGGGCCCCGAACTTGATGAGGTTCAGGAAGACCCGGATATCCTCATCACTGGTCCAGGTGTCGGAGTTGACGTAGCGGGTGAGGTGGTCGGCCATGACCGGGGGCCATTCGCCCTTGATGGTCAGATCAGCCCGCTTGAGCGCAAAGGGCTTGGAGTTGATGTAGCCGCCGATGAGGGTGGCGCCCTTCTGCATCAGGTTGTTGTCGTACTGGGGAGCGTCACCGCCGTGGACCTGGGACATCATCATCACCCGTCCACGCTCGGAGACCAGCTCGAAGGCCTGGTCCAGGGGCTTGCGGGCGCCGGTGGCCTCGAAGATCACGGGGATGCCGCCCCAGCCGATGCTTTCGATCACGCGCTCCAACTCGCCGGGCTGGGTCTTGGGGTTGATGGCGTACTGGACGCCCATCTTGCGGGCGTTGTCGAGGCGGCGGTCGTCCAGATCGGTGACGATGAGGGGCATGGCGCCGGCGAGGCGGGCCAGCTGGGCGGTGATGGCGCCCACGAGGCCCTGGCCCATGACCAGGGTGGGCTCGCCGAGCTTGACGCCGGTGCGGCGGATGGCATACATGCCGGTGTGGGCCAGGTTGAAGAAGGCGGCCTGCTGCATGTCGATGCCGTGGGGTGCAGGCGTGCAGTTCTTCACATCCATGAGGAGAAATTGGGCGTGCTGGCCGGTGGTGACGACGGGATCACCCACCTTGAGCTCGGTGACCTCGGGGCCCACTTCGATGACACGGGCGGCCATGCTGTAGCCGATGGGCTGGGGCAGCGGCACGATGTGGTTGCCCATGAGGGCGTTCTCGGTGCCCATGCTGATGGTGCTGTATTCAGCCTCGAGCAGAACCTGACCAGGGCCGGGGGCGGCCAGTTCCTTGGTCTTCAAGACGACTTTGCCGGGTTCGGCGACGGCATATTGGGTGATCATGTTTTTACTCCCTTTCCCTATAAGTGGATTAGAAAACTCTGCATACAAAAAGCCGCACAGATCTGTCTGCTGGCAATTGGCACGCATCGTTGGGTCGTTGCAATTCGTTCAGGCGGGCTGACAGGAGGTTGGCTTCCGAATGAGTTCGATCAGGTTGCCGGTATTGTCTCGAATAAAGGCCACTTGATCACCAGCCATTGGGAGAATATCCATGGCCACATCTGCCCCCATGCACTTCTGATCAGCCAGGAGGTTACTGATATCGTCCAGCAGATATGCGACATGCTTGGTCCCGTGAGTCCCAATCTCCGAACAAATTCGGGTACCAAGCAATGGAGGCTGCCATATCAGCAAGGCTTATTCGCTGATGAAGAGACCTAATCGACAATATTCTTTCCACTTTATACTCTGGCATAGTTCCCCTCCGCCAACGATTAGTGGCTATTCACGATATCAATTAATATATCCAAGACTTTAAAACAAATATTCAAACCATAAATCTTGATTCAACTACTTCTAAAAAACCCAAACAGAAGTATCCATTAACCATAATAACCAAGTAGATTTTCTGTTCTAGATCCTTCCGAAGAAGCTGTTTGGTTGACTTATACAGTATGAAAGGCATCAAAAAATCGTCCAATGCAAAATTGGAATAAATACAGACGTTCCGGCTCTACAATAAAATTATTTACAAATTAGAACAGGCCGCCAATCGAGCATAGATCGGGTTATTGCATGAATATTTTGTTTTTTTGCGAAGAATTTTTCTATGACTCCTGCGTGCCCGGATTAGGCTGACGCCCCTTGATCGGCAGCAATTTGCCTCAAACCCGGGTAAAGCCCTCCAAGAAGGTTGGCAAAAGAGGGTTGCTCCCCTCAGTTCTCCACGCAACAACAAACTCGACATCCAGACCCTCATCCTCTAACGCCACAGCTCGTATCCGAGGGTTGCCATATTCCTGGAGAATCTGCCGCGGCTGGATGGCAATCCCTCGCCCCATTCCAATAGCCATGAACATGGAGGGAAAATCCGGCGCATATTCAGTCAAGCTGCACTCAAGGTCATACTTTGCACACAAAGCCTTGTGCCACTTGACCCCAAGTCCCCCAACACTCTCGGCGAGACTCAAAAGGACCTGCCCTTTGAGGTGTGAAAGCCTCAGCTTCTCTCGACTGGCGAGAGGATGATCTTCCGACATGACTGCCACCATCCGATCCCTAAGAACCACCTGACTCTGAATATTGACCGGACAGACATGATCGAAGGTCGGGGCAAACCCGCAATCGATCTCTCCTGCATGAATAGCGTCCAGCATATGAGCGAGGGACACGTGCTTGGTCTTGACCCGCACCCTAGGGCAGGCCATTGAGAATGCCCGGATGAGCCCAGGAAGCGCCTGCATCAGCACACCGTCAAGGAATCCGATGGTCAAGACCCTCCCTTCCCCTGTGCCAATCCCCCTGGCGTGGATCAGAATTCGGTCGTAATCGACCAACAGCCCATGCACCTGTTTCGCAAAAGCGCTCCCAGCCTCCGTCAGAGCGATGGAATTATGCCGCCGTTGGAAAAGGTTTTCGCCAAGAGACTTTTCCAAAGACACGACCTGATAGCTGATGCCGGGCCGGGTCATGAGCGCGCTCTGTCCCGCCTTGGTGAAGCTCTGCGAGGAGGCCACGGCGTGGAAACACTGAAGCTGGCGGACGTCCAGACATAAACCTGGACCACCGTCGACTTGCGGCCCCCCACCAGAAGTCACCTGGCATTGGGCCACCATTCCTTCGTACTCGGCACACAGTCTTTGCATCTGGCCGTAAAAGTAAAGCCCGGTCGGCGTAAGACGCACTGCCAGAGTGTTACGGGCAAAAAGCTTTAGCCCAAGAGAGCGCTCCAGGGTGGCAACCTGATAACTGATAGTCGGCTGAGTCATGCCGATATGCCTTGCGGCTTTGCTAAAGCTCAGACACCTTGCTACAGCCAGGAAACTGCGTAACTGACGCGCATCCACCAGAACTCCCCCTCAACTTCGAGCCTATCTGGAATTGAAGGACATGGCTTGGCCAAGCAAGGACTCTCCAGAACCGGAGACAGCTCGGGTGAACCCTGCCGTCCAACCCCTTCCGATCACTCCAAGTCAAAAGGCACCATGTAAATCACATCATTGATCCTGCGCCCTTTGAGCAGTTCGCAATGACGCATGATGGTCATCTGTCTTTCCACTTCCAGCGCCGTCAGTCCGAAGACCTCAGACAAGGCTGGTTTTGTGGCCTTGCCCTGAGCCACAACATATTCGTAGATGCCCTTCTGCAAGGCTGTCAGGCCATCCGTCCCCGTCTGCCCCGCCATAGCCCGATGCGTCTTTGCCGAATGCACAGCCGCAACATCACAGGTTCTCAGGGGTTCGATCGCCTGAATATAGCAGTCCTCACATAGGGCATTCCCGAAGTGTTCGCATGACTCTCCATCCGGTATGGACTGCCTGCACTTTGCACATTCCATCGCCAAACCTCCAAGGCTCTCATTGGGTCACGGCCACCTATAGCCAATTTTGCATTGTCTGCTTCGAGACAATATGCGCCCTTTTGTTCCCAGGGGTCAAAATCTCAACGAAATCCAACCTTTTGCGTCGCGCCAGGGCCCAACTGTATTACCATTCGGTTATTGAGAGTAACCATGAAACCCCACCTGACCAATCCCATGATCGAAGAAGTGAGTGAGCTCTTTGCGGCTCTGGGGGACCCTTCCCGCCTCAAAATCCTGCGCTCCCTGCTGGATTCGGGTTCGCCTCTCAGCCAGGGAGCACTGGCAGAGGGTGCTGGCCTCTCCCAGGCCAATGCGAGCAAGCACTTGGCCTGCCTTGTTCGGGTAGGATTGGTATTGCGGGAACCCCAAGGCAACAGTGCCTTTTTTAGGCCGGTCCTCCCTTTGGTCGAATCCATTTGTGGCCTCGTCTGCGGGCATGTCAGCGAACGGGCCAGGAGCACCTACAACGCCCTTGGGTAGTCCTTTCTACGAGCTAATAGCCCTATTCAATCAACAAGACGTCTTCATGACTCCTCTTGATGGCCATAACCCTACTGGCGGGACCAGCCCGGTTTTCAGTGTGTTTCCGGCATCCTAGCCAAAGACAGATGTGCGGCTATTGACCCGAAAGGAGCTCGTCGGCCCGTGCCTGCATATTGGGGAACAGGTCGTTGGGAACGTTCCCGGCCCCTTTGCCCAAGAGAACCCGATGGCGAGCACACTTCAGGAAGTCCCCTTGGCAGTAGTTCTTTTTCATGAGATGAGCCATGGCTGGCATTTCTGCCATCCGATCGTTAAAGAAGGGGCAGCGCGAAAGGCACTCACAATCAGACATGATCCAACCTCACCAAGGCACGAAAGGCCAAGGTAGGTATCGGCATAACTCCCCGGAGTTTCAAATCCGGAAAACATTACCGTAAACCAATGCATCCGTTCCCATGTCCATAGGCAGTGCGTTAGGAAAAACCTGCTTCGCCCTGCGGAAAATATTTCCACAGCGGTCTCATGGAGGTATTTCATGAACAGATCATTGTTAATCATCCCCACCCTACTCGTCCTCGGGGCCATTTTTTCGTCAGCCCTTCAGGCACAAGCCCACTACAGTGCCAGGGGGCAGAGACGACAGGCCAGACTCAGGGATGGCT
Organism: Holophagaceae bacterium; assembly: GCA_017859955.1. Taxonomy (GTDB): domain Bacteria; phylum Acidobacteriota; class Holophagae; order Holophagales; family Holophagaceae; genus Holophaga. The sequence continues at coordinate 20,507 of JAFNAB010000033.1, read as the reverse complement.
CCTGCTTGACGCCTGGGAAGGGAACCAGGCAGGGCCTCCGCAAGCAGGACGGCACGGGCCCCCGAAGCGGCACTGCGGGCTGTCCATTGACACCTGCGGCGCCAACCAAGTAGCTCGAGAAAAGATTAAATGATCTTTACATATGACCCGGAACATTTTCGGATTGTTCCGGGGAAACCTGATCATCTGCCAGAGGAGGCGAGTACGGATGAAACGGGTCCGGAGTGGATCGAAGACCGGCTTGGGACCGGCGGCGTTGGTCAGAAAGTCGCAGGGGATCCAGTTTTAGTCGGGCCCCGGTGAGATTACGGTCACGGCGAAATCCACTCCTGCAAGTCGTCGATGGAGCCTCTACCCTCCGATCACCAACTCAAGGTGCGCCCATCTTTGGCAAACAGAGCCGCCCCAGTCAGGTCAGGATTGCTGAGTTTCAGCCCTGGCAGGAGATCAACGGCCAAAACCCCGTATTGCTTCATGCACATCGGGCAGACCAAAACGGCTCCCCCCCTGGATACAATCTCCAGCAGTACCTTTTGCTGCCCAGAGTACTGCTCTGCCCTGAGCTTTGAGGCAAGGACCACCCCACGGTCATTCAGGAAGACAGTCAGGCCATGGCCCCGATCCATCTGGTTCTTGCCGAAGGAAATCGCCATGGATGCCCGATGGGCCTCGTCGGTGGTCATGTTGATAAAGAGAGGGTCACCCGCGGTAGCGGTGATCCCGCTGGCAAGGATGAGAGCAAAGACTAGGGTGCGCAGCATGTCGTTCCTCCAGGGTATGGGTCATTGAGCCTTCGCCCCAGCGCCCCGTTCGGGGTGGATGTTTGGGCGGTACAGGGGATGTATCGTGCAACACCAGGCCACAGTCAAGTCAGCCAGAGCAGCCCTAGGTAGTCCAGGAGCTCCTGAGTCTTGGCATGGACTGAGATTCCCCCAGGCCTCAAATGCACGCAGATGGCCTCTCACCCTAAGAGGGGATCGATGCAGGAAAGCCAACCAGATTTTCAAAAAACAAATCGATTCTTTTTTCGCAATATGCACATCAAGGCTTATAGTTATATGCAAGACAAGAACACCGCGCTCACAAGAAAGGAGATCCCAGGAAACGCCAATATGTGTGTTGGAGCGCATTCTGCCGATGTCTACAACAACCCACCCAAGCAGTCACCCCCACAGGAGAGCCCATGAAAGGCGTACCCACGACGGTTTTGACAGCCTCCCTTCTGCTCGGTCTCATTCAGCCGAGCTCGCTTCTGGCGGCCGATCCAGATCTACAGAAGAAAGTAGAGGCCCTTGAGCATGAACTGGAGGCCCTCAAGAAGCAGGTGAAGGAGACGGACCGGAAAATGGAAAAGGTCGAAGGGAAATCCCTCGGCCGTTGGTTGACGATCAGCGGGGATTACCGTTTCCGCTACGACTACATGAGTGGGGACGTTGCCCCGTACTACCAGCTCAACCCCGCCAATACTCAGGCAGATGGCAGTGACCTCTTCATCCCCGTCCAGGGCCAGAACGTAAAAAACAAGGCCCTGTATACCAATCGCTTCGGGCTTAACCTCGACGCCAAAGCCACCCAGAACGTCACGGTGCATGCCCGCCTGCTCATGTACAAGATCAGCGGCGCCCAGGATGACGCTGCTTTGCGCGGTTCCAACGGGCAGACCTATTTCTCGGACCGAGCAGGAATCTTCGATGGAACTGTCGGACATGTCCCTGGGAGCAGCAATCTGGCTGTCGATCAGGTCTATGCCACATGGAGGAACATCGCGGACCAACCTCTCTGGTTCAGCATCGGGCGCCGCCCCTCCACGGGAGGCTCCCCAAGCCATTTGAAGGAGAACAATGAGAAGCCCGGCAACTCCGGTGTACCGCAGTTGCTGGTTGACTATGCCTTTGACGGCATGACCTTCGGGTACGCCCCAGATATAGATGCCCTGCCAGGTGCCTACCTGAAGTTCTGCTACGGCCGCGGCTTCGAGAACGGCATTACCACCAAGTCGGGAAATGGCCTCAGCGATACTGATATGGCCGGATTCAACCTCGTACCCTACGATACGGACAACCTCCGGGTAGAGTTCCAGTACAACCGGGGCTTCAATATCTTCAACACTCCCGTGATGCTGACTGGCCCATTCCAGGGCAGCGCTCCCGCCGTAGACCTCGGAGATATCGACTGGTATGGGATCAACCTACTGGGTCGCATCAAGCATGTGGGTCCTGGCACTCTGAACTGGTTCATCTCCGGTGGCCTCAGCAAGACCCACCCCAACGACAACACCGTCAAGGTGCAGCTCCAGACCCCCATCGATGGTTTCACCACGACGGCTGGCCTCCTGGATACCCAATCGGGCCTCATGTGGACCGGCGCCAAGGAGAACAAGACCGGGAATGCCGTCTATCTTGGCTGCCGCTATGACCTGGACGGCTCCAGAACCAAACTAGGCTTCGAATACAACCACGGTTCCAAGAACTGGATCACCTTCGCACCGGCCTCGGACGACATGTGGACCAGCAAGGTCGGAACCCGCGGGAGCGTCTATGAGGTCTATGCCATCCAGGAGCTCCTGGTTGAGCCCATATCGAGCTTCAAGAGCAAGGCATTCTTCCGGCTTGGGTACCAGTACTACGACTTCGATTACACCGGAAGCAACAACTGGGTCGGAGCTCCAACCAAGATGGCGGACCTCACCGCCATGGGCGCAATGGGACCCTCCTATGGCCAGATGTTGACTCCGCTCAAGAACGCTTCCAATTTCTACGCCACTTTTGAAGTGCACTTCTGAAGGAGCCGCCCCATGCGGAAAGTCCTGCCATCCTCCATCGCCCTGGCCCTCTTCACCGCCAGCCTCGTGACAATCTGCAGCCCGGCGCAGGCAGCAGAGGTAAAAATGATCGCCACCATTGAGCGGATCGAACTGAAGGAGAAATCCGCTACAGTGACCCTCAAGGACACAAAATCTGACAAGCATGTATCCGTCACCGTGAACGATGACCTCACCCTCGACAAGCTCAGAGACAAGCGGATCCTGGAGGGCGATGAGATTCGTCTGAAGTATGACGATGCAACGGGGGTAGCCACCTATTTCAGGAAGACCGCCGGGTGCTGAACTAGAAACAGGCATCACATTCAAGCGTTCCAAGCCAGCTATGAGGCTAGCCATGAAGATTCTGCGACTCATCACGACCCTTATAGCGGGTCTTTCCCTGGTGGCCCTGGTCGAGGCCAAGGACCACCAGGGAAAGGACTATATCCAGGAGAATGGCTACCAGGGACCGGCGACCTGTGAGGTTTGCCACCCAGGCACCGCCCAGGCCTTTCTGGGCACAGTGCACTGGAAACATGCCTCGAAGGTCAACCATGTAGAAAACCTGGACCCAAAGCAGGAATACGGAATGAAGAACCGTGTCTACACCATGTGCAATGGAAACGATATCGTCAACAACCTCAAGGAAATCCCTCCAAGCCCCACAACGGGGAAGACCAAATTCACTGGCTGCAACACCTGTCACCCGGGCAATCACCTGCAGGACGTGGGAAGCACGGGACCTGAGGCCGAGGCCGCCATTGATTGTCTGGTGTGCCATTCCACGGCCTATGACTTCAGCCAACGGAAGCCCTATAAGGATGCCCAAGGCCGAGTTGCCATCGGTCAGGACCGCAGCACAAAGGCAGCCCTCGCAATCGGCAAACCGGCCCCGAAGAACTGCATGGTTTGCCACGATTCCGCCGGGGGAGGAGCCCTGGTCAAGCGTGGCTTCGCATTCACGGCGGCCAGCGATGTCCACGCTGCAAAGAGTATGGTCTGCGTCGATTGCCACAAGGCCAAGGACCACCGGATCCCCACCGGATATGACCCTAACAACTGGGCCCATGACGGAGTGCGCATCTCATGCTCGGATTGCCACTCGGAGAAGCCCCACAAGGATGCCGACACGAACCGTCACACAGCTCGCATCGCCTGCCAGACCTGCCACATCCCCCGCACCGGTGGAGCCTTCGCCAAGGACTTCACCCACTGGGAACAGCTCTCGGACAAGTTCTACGAACCCACAACTCTGAGGAAGGAAACCAACGAAACAACCCCGGTCTACGCCTGGTACAACAAGACCGTAGCCAACCGCCCGGACTTTATTGGCCCCAAGGGGACACGCAAGGACGTCAGGAGCAAGATCTACCCCTTCAAAATCTTCCAGGGCAAGGCCTACTTCAACAAGCTGGACGGCAAGCTCCTTTCCATGGACTTCGCCCCTCCCATGGCCACCGGAAATACCCTCGCCGGGGTGGCCTCCGCCGCCAACATCTTGGGCATCAAGAATTATGTGCCGGTACCCGGCTGGCAGACGATCTACTTCGGGAGCAACCACCAGGTCGCCCCTAAAGACAAGGCTCTGACCTGCTACAACTGCCACGCCCCCAATGGGAGTCTGAATTTCCAGGAACTGGGCTACACCTCGAAGGAAATCAAGAAGTTGACGAGCCCAGAAACCTATTTCAACAAGATCGCCGAGAAAATGCGCGAAGAGTGGTAACCGTTGCAAGCTGGCTCTTCGTTCCACCACACCCCTTATCAAAGAAGCTAGAGTAGAGCCATGGCTCAAAACAACCAGTCCGAACCCTTCACGCTGGAACATGCCAGGCGCGTTGCCGCGCGCAACGGGGAGGAAGTCGTCCCGGGATTCTGCGCCATGTGTGGACCTGGCCCCAACGCCTGCGGCATCTATGCCTTTGTCAAAGATGGTCGATTCCTTCGCGTTGCGGGCATGGCGGAATCCCCGGTGAACCGGGGAGGGTTATGTCCCAAAGCCCACGCGGCTCCACAGTGGGTCTATTCACCGGATCGCCTGAAATATCCCCTCAAGCGCATCGGCGAAAAGGGGGAGGGCAAGTTCGAGCGCATCTCCTGGGATGAAGCCATCCAGATTGTCGCAGATACCCTGAAGCGCCAGAAGGCGGCCTACGGGCCGGAGTCCCTGGCCATCCTCTCCCCGGCCCTCCGGAGCTACAGCGACTACCTGCGCCGTTTCCTGACCGTCCACGGCAGTCCCAACTATGGTCACAGCGGCATCTGCGCCATGCAACGGGCCTTTGCCTTCATGTACACCCTAGGGGATTGGCCCGGTCCCGAACTGGGAAAAAGCGATCTCATCATCTATTGGGGGCGGCAGCCCATCTATTCCGGCGCCGCCGCCCCCAGTCCCAAGCTGCTCGTGGGAGCCAAGGCGAGGGGGGCTAAGATCATCGCCATCAAGCCCTCAATGGAGCCGGATGCGGGCATGGCGGATATCTGGCTGCCCCTCCGGCCCGGCACCGATGCAGCCCTGGCCCTGGCCATGCTCCACGTGGTGGTGGGCGAAGACCTGATCGATGCTGCCTTCGTGGAGCAGTGGTGCTTCGGATTCCCCCAGTTGAAGGCCCATGTTCAAAAATTCTCTCCGGAATGGGCCGAGGGCATCACCGGCGTCGGCGCCCAGCAGATCCGGGATGTAGCACGCCTCTATGCGACCACCCCCCGTGCCTCCATCGATCTGGGCAACGGCGTAGAGCATGCACCCTCCTCCAATGACGCCATCCGGGCGGTTGCGATTCTCATCGCCATTACCGGCCACCTTGACCGCCCCGGTGGGAACCTCTTCGGGGGCCCCTTCGGCGTCCCCTCCACCATGCCCCTGCCTCAGGACATCTCTCTGCGGGAGCGCTTCACTCAGGAGATGGTGGACAAACTGGTGGGGCCCGAGTTTCCCCGCCCCTTCCAACCCTTCGTGGAGGGACTCTCCTCTGCCTACTACCGGATCCTGGATAGCGTCCTTACGGAAAAGCCCTATCCCATCCGAACCATCATCGCCCCCGGCACCCAACCCTCCGTGAGCACCCGGGGCTCGAAGCGTGTCCTCGAAGCCCTGAAAAACCTCGAATTCTACGTGGTCGTCGATGTAGCCCGCACCGCCGATATGGCCTATGCAGACATTGTGATCCCCACCGCCACCCCCTACGAATCGGACCACCCTTTTGATGGCCGAGGGGGTTGGCTCATGGCCCGGAACAAGATCATCGAGCCCCTGGGAGACTACAAATCAACCTACGAGTTCTTTCTGGATCTCGGCGTGGCCATGGGGTACGGCGCGGACTTCTGGCACGGCAGCATGAGGGAGGCCATGGAGGCCCAGATGCAACCCTTCGGGATGACTCTCGATGAATTGAGGCAGCACCCCGTGGGCATCACCTACGAGCCCCTCCCCAGAACCTACGAGAACTACGCAAAGGTCTTCCAACGCCGCAGCCCCCGCCTTTCTGGGGCTCCATTCCTGCCCCAAGGGAAAGTGGCGATCTATAACACCTCCTTCGAGGCCGAGGGATTCAGTCCACTGCCCGAATGGCGGGAACCCCCTGAAAGTCTGACGGGAACGCCTGAACTGACCGGACAATACCCCCTGCTCCTTTCCGACTACCACACCTCGAAGAACTACACCGCATCCTGGCAGCGTAATCTCCCCCTTTTGCGGGAACTGGAGCCCCATCCCCTCCTCCACATCCACCCCGAGACCGCCTCCGTGCGGGGCATCTCCCAGGGGGACTGGGTGATCGTAGACTCCCCCCATTGCTCCATCCGGGTCAAGGCGGAACTCTTTCCAGGCATCCGACCCGATACGGTCATGGTCTTGCACGGCTGGTGGCAGGGCTGCGGGGAGTTGGGGATGGAGGACATGCCGCTCCTCGCGGGGGGCGCCAACGTGAACGCGATGTACAGCGTCGAGGAAGGCAAGGCCTACGACCCGCTCATCACAGCCATGACCAGCCAAACCCTTGTGGAAGTCAGGAGGGCATGAGCGTGGAACGTGGATTTTCCTTTGCCCCGGAGAAATGCATCCAGTGCCACGCCTGTGCGGTGGCCTGCAAGAGCTGGCGGGAGCTCGAACCCAAGGTGCGATACCGCTGGGTCGAGAATATCTGGCAGGGCAGCTATCCCGAAATCCGGTGCGTCTCCAGCACCATAGCCTGCAAGCAATGCGACGACCCGCCCTGTGTTGCCGTTTGCCCGGAAGACGCCATCAGCAAGCGCCTTGAGAATGGCATTGTGGTCGTGAATGCAGAGGCCTGCAGCGGCTGCCAAGCCTGTCTTGGGGCCTGCCCTGATGCCATCCCGCAGTTCGGTGCGGATGGAAAGATGCAGAAATGCGATCTTTGCCTGGGAAGGATAGACTTAGGCTCCGAGGAACCACCCTGCGTTGCCACCTGCCCCACCAAGGCTCTGGGGTTCTTGCGTTCAGAGGTGGAGTAAGCCCAACTGAGCCGCGGCTGCAAGCCAAAGCCCGGACCCCAGGCCTGTTTGCACCGGCACCCGCAAAGATCAGTTGCGGGTAATACCCACGATCAATCACCTTGCATTCACAAGCATTTCCATTCACAACTTGGAGTGGAGGAATCCTTGGCCCGCCGTCCCTGTTGCAAACATATCGAAGCCCTGCCTGAAGTCCGCTACTTCAAGCCGCGGGCCGTCCCCCTTTCCGAACTCGAAGAGGTCATTCTCGGCATGGAGGAGCTGGAGGCCCTGCGACTGGCGCATATCGAAGGACTCCAGCAGAAGGCCGGGGCCGAATCCATGGGGGTCTCCCGGGCCACCTTCGGGCGGGTGCTGGAAGCCGCCCACCGAAAGGTGGCCAAGGCTCTGGTCGACGGCTGCGCCCTGCGGATCGAGGGGGGCAGCTATGCCGTAAAGGGTGGAGGGCCTGAAGGCTGCGGAGGGTAATTCAGCCTTTTTCCTCCTCTTTCATATCTCCTTCGCAAGCCGAAAAACGGGTGTGCGTCCCCTTCCACATGGCGTACCGGCGATAACCGCCGGAGAGGTTTCGAACTCGGTAACCCTTCTGGGCCAGAAGCCGGGCAGCCACATATCCTCGAAGCCCCACTTGGCAGAAGACCAGGAGTTCCTTCTCCATTGGAAGGTCCGGAAGCTGGGACCGTAGGGTATCGAGGGGGATGCACACCGAGCCTGGAATGGTGCCACCTGCATTCTCCGAAGGGGAGCGGACATCAATAAGGAACTGCCCCTCCGAAACCTTCGGGAGCTCTTCCAGCTCCCAAAGATCCACGTCCCCACGAAGCACATTGGAAGCCACGAAGCCCGCCATATTGATGGCATCTTTCGCACTACCAAAGGGCGGGGCATAGGTGAGTTCCAGGTCTTCCAAGTCAAACACGGTGAGTCCCGCCCGCTGAGCCACCGCGAGGACATCAATGCGCTTGTCCACCCCTTCAACCCCAACGGCCTGGGCTCCAAGGATGCGCCCGGATCCTGGCTCGAACAGGAGCTTGAGAGAGATGGGGTGGGCACCGGGGAAGTAGGTGGCGTGCTGGGGAGGGTGGAGGTAGACCTTGCGGAATGGGATCTCTTTGCGCTGGAGCGTCGATTCGGATAGTCCAGTCATGCCGAAGGCCAGGCCAAAGACCTTGCAGATGGCCGTGCCCTGGCTGCCCTTGTAGTGGCTGGGGCGTCCCAGTGCGACCTCTGCGGCAATGCGCCCCTGGCGATTGGCGGGGCCCGCAAGAGGTATCAGAGCAGGAACCTCGCTCACAAAGTCTTTCACTTCTGCGGCATCACCCACTGCGAAGATCTGGGGGTCACTAGTGCGCATCTGATCGTCCACCCGAATACCGCCAGTGGTGCCCAGGACCAGTCCGGATTCCCTGGCCAGGAGCGTCTCAGGCCGAACGCCGACACACAGGATGACAAGATCACAAGAAACGCCCTGCCCATCATCAAGACGCGCAATAAGATGGTCTCCGTGACCTTCGAAGGCCGAAACCGAGGTCCCCAGACGCAGATCCACCCCCTGACGAAGGAGTTCTTCATGGAGGGGGAAGACCATATCGGCATCTGCCACCCCCAGCACATGGGGCAGGCGTTCAACCAGGCACACCTCCAGCCCTCGATGGCGAAGGGATTCTGCCAGCTCCAGACCGATATACCCAGCCCCTACGACGAGAGCTCTCCCACCCCCGCCCGAAGGCATCGCCCCCAGGATGCCGTCCATATCCTCCAGATTGCGCAGGGTAAAAATCCTCTGGTCATCGGCTCCGGGGAGCGGCGGGCGGATGGGAGTCGCGCCAGGGCTCAGGATCAGAGCGTCGTAGGGCTGCTCGTAGATCTCTCCGCTTTGGAGGTCCTTGACCCGCACCGTCCGTGCGGCCCGGTCAATGGCCAGGACTTCAGTAAGAACCCTCACATCCAGGGCAAAGCGGGCCTTCAAGCTCGCGGGGGTCTGCACCAATAGACTCTGGCGCTCCGGAATGACTCCACCGATGTGGTAAGGGAGTCCGCAATTGGCAAAGGAAACCTGAGGCCCCCGCTCGAAGAGCACGATCTGAGCATCTTCGGACAGGCGTCGGGCCCGGGCTGCGGCACTGGCGCCCCCTGCGACCCCTCCGATGATCACGATGCGTAGCGGTTCAGACATGCCAGCCTCCATGGAAGACACTGCGCGGCCTATTAATTCCTGAATGATCATATCCACAACTAATCCAAGTCGAATTCAAAAAGTTCGTCTTGAAAATTATGAGCACACGCTCAATACTCCATTCGAGCACTTGCTCAAATCCCACAAACCGAAGGATCTCTCCATGCCCAAGATCGCAGTCACCAGTGAAGGCCCCACCCTCCAGGACGCCGTGGATCCGCGCTTCGGCCGGGCCGGGGGCTTCATCGTCGTGGACACAGACACCATGGCCACGAGTTATGTGGACAACGGCGCATCCCAGGTCATGGCCCAAGGGGCGGGCATCCAGGCCGCCGAGAACATCGTCAACGCGGGCGCCGAAATCCTGTTGACGGGCTTCGTGGGCCCCAAGGCCTTCGCGGCTCTACAAGCGGCGGGTGTGAAGGTGGGACAGAACCTGGAAAACCTCTCCGTCGGAGAGGCCATCGAGCGCTTCAAGGCAGGAAGCGTCAGCTTCGCAGACGCCCCCAACCGCGAGAGCCACTCATGATCGTAGCCGTTGCCAGCGGCAAGGGAGGCACCGGTAAGACCACCGTGTCCGCCTCCCTGGCAGCCACCTGGGAGCGGCCCCTGGTGGCCGTCGATCTGGATGTGGAGGAGCCCAACCTCCACCTATTCCTGAAGCCGAGCCTGGTCTCCATTGAGACCGTAAACCTGGAAGTACCGGTACTGGATGCGGAGCGGTGCAACCTCTGTCGCGCATGCACTGAGCTTTGCCAATTCAAGGCCTTGGCCATCTTCGGAAAAACCCTCATGGTCATGCCTGAGATGTGCCATGGTTGTGGCGGCTGCTTCGAAGTCTGCCCCACAGGTGCCCTCAAACCTGGGAGCCGGGAACTGGGGGTCATGGAAATCGGGCACAGCCGGGGCTCCATCCCTTGCCTCACGGGCCGTCTGCGCATCGGCGAATCCATGAGTCCTCCTCTCATGCGGCAAATCCGCCATCGGATGGCGGAAATGGCCACGGACATGGGGGCAGATGTCATCATCGACGCCCCTCCGGGAGTGAGCTGCCCCGCCATGAATGCGGTGCAGGATAGCGATGTCATCCTCCTGGTCACCGAGCCCACCCCCTTCGGATTCCACGACTTCCAGCTGGCCTGGGAGGCCTTCACCCCCCTAAAGAAACCCATGGGGGTGGTAATCAACCGGGCGGGCCTGGGGGATGATCGGGCCTATGCCTTCTGCAAGGCCAAGGGATTGCCCATCCTGGCGGAAATCCCCTATCGAAGGGAGATCGCCGAGCACTATGCCAAGGGTGGACTTCTGGCGGAACTGGACAACAAGATGCGCTGGACCTTCGCCCGCCTTCAAGAAGGCCTGGACCGCCTGCACAAGGAGGTCATCCATGCGTGAAATCGTCGTCATCAGTGGCAAGGGTGGCACCGGGAAGACCTCCCTCACGGCGGCCTTCGCCCATCTGGCCCAGAATAAAATCCTTTGCGACCTGGACGTGGACGCCCCGGATCTCCACATCCTCCTGGAGCCCAAAACCACGCGCCAGTGCGCCTTCCTGTCAGGGCACGAAGCCACCATCGACCCGGCCCTCTGCCAGGCCTGCGGCATCTGTGCCGCGAAGTGCCGATTCGGGGCGATCCAAGCCGTCGAAGGGGGCTTCCGAGTAGAACCCTCCCGCTGCGAAGGCTGCAAGGTCTGCGTGGCTTTCTGCCCCCACCAGGCCATCGATTTCCAGGAAAGGCTCTGTGGCACCTGGTACCAGAGTGAGACCCGCTTCGGCCCCATGATCCACGCCCAGCTCTTCCCGGGCCAGGAGAACTCGGGCCGCCTGGTCTCCCTCCTGAAGCAGCAGGCCCGGGATCTGGCTGAGCAGAGGGGCATCGATCTGATCATCAGCGATGGCTCCCCTGGCATCGGGTGCCCGGTGATCGCCTCCCTGTCCCAGGCCACCCTAGCCCTGATCGTGACGGAGCCGACCCCCTCTGGCATGCACGACCTCAAACGGATTGCCGAACTGTGCGAGCACTTCCGGATCCGCATCGCCGTGCTCGTCAACAAGTGGGATCTTCACCCTGAGAACACCGCCGCCATCGAGTCCCTCTGTGTGGAAAAGGGTTACGCCCTGGCGGGACGCCTGCCCCATGACACCCAGGTGGCCCAGGCCATGGTCCAGCGCAAGGCTGTGACGGAACTGGATGAAAACCCCTTCAACCTCCAGGTGCGCCAGATCTGGAAGGGCATCGAAGCCCTGCTTCCCAACCACTGATCCAAGGAGAAAGCCCATGAACAACAAGGCACGCATCGCCATCCCCTCCGCCATGCCCGGCGGCCTCGAAGCCGGACTCGGCCAGCACTTCGGCCACTGCGATATCTACACCATCGTGGATGTGGAGGCCGGCAAGGTCACCCAGGTGAGCACCCTCCCCAATGTTCCCCACCAGCAGGGCGGCTGCATGGCCCCCGTCAACCACCTCGCGAAGAATGGCGTCAACGCCCTCATCGCCGGTGGCATGGGGCTCCGCCCCCTCATGGGCTTCAACCAGGTGGGCATCGAGGTCTACCACGGCGGTAGCGCCTCGGATGTGGATACCGCCGTGAAGTCCTGGCTCCTGGGCGCCCTGCCCCGCTACACCAAGGAGCAGACCTGCGGCGGCGGACAGCACTGAGATGCGGATTGCCATTGTTACCCAACGCAAGGAGGCCCTCAGCGCCTTCGCCGAGGGCCTAGCATCCCACGGGGTGACGATCGACTGGATCGCCGCCCCCCAGGATGCCGTTGCCCAGGCCCGCATTTACCCGAGGGATATGGTAATCCTCGACGATCTAACTGGGAATTTCAGGGCCTGCCTGAGTGATCTGCTGATGGCCAACGCCCTGATCCACACGGCCGTGATCACCACCATCCCCCCAGAGCAGTTTCATGAGGAGAGCGAGGGCTTGGGCGTTTTGACATCCATTCCCCCCGCCCCCAACGCGGAACATGCCCACTATCTGATGGGCAAGCTCCAGGAGATCCAGGGCTTCTGATTGTTATGGAGGAGGCCATGTGCCTTGCCGTTCCATCCAGGGATTTAGAAAGCGCCCAGGAAACGTTGGAGGAAAGCCGGTCCCGGCTCCACGAGCATTGCGTCGTGTGCTGGGATCGACACCCCTTCGGGCTCAAAGTCCCTTACCAGGTCATTGATGAGCACACGGTAGAGGGGCGTTTTCCCTGTGGCAAGTCCTACGAGGGGTACCGCGACATCATCCATGGAGGCGTCGTCTCCAGCCTCCTGGATGGCGCCATGGCCAACTGCATCCTGGCCAAAGGCCTGGAAGCCTACACCGTCGATTTCCGCCTGCGTTTCCGGGGACCCGTCATGACCGGAACCGAGGCCGTCATCCGGGGGCAGTGGCTCCGCAGCGAGGGACCATTGCATCTACTCCAGGCCGCCATCATCCAGGAAGGGAGAACCCTGGTCACCGCCCGGGCCAAGTTCTTTGCAGGGAACCCCAAAGGGACGCCCCAGCCCCTCCCAACCGGGAAAGGTGCCCAGGAACTCATCCGGGATTCCCGCAAGCGATTGCGCTGAACCACAAGGCCAGCCCATGTGTACCATTGAAAACCTGCTGACCACCCTTGAAGGGGGATACGGCGCCACGCTACTCGGTAGCACCCAGGCAGCCTTCAGCACCGCCCTCCTGGCCCTGATGGCGCCGGGAGAGCACGTCCTGATCACCAGCGGGGAACGTCCTTCCCAAGCGAGGCTCAGCGAACATCTTCGGGTGCGCTTCGGTGTCGAAGTCGACGAGGTGGACACCTCGGATACCGATGCAGTCAGGGCGGCCCTGAAGGCCAACACTAGGCTGATCATCGTAGAAACTCCGTCCCACAGCGGGCTCAAGGTTACCGACCTCGCCGAGATCAGCCGTACGGCGCGTCAGGCTCACGCCCTGCTCATGGTCGACTCCACAATGGCTGGCCCCTATGTCCAGAGCCCTCTGGCCCTGGGGGCACACCTTGTCATGCATCCGCTCGCCCACCTGATCGGGGAGCCGGGACAGGAGGGCGCTCTGCTGGTGGCCCGCCAGGGTGCTGTCCATAAGCGGATTCGGGAAATGAGCCGAATCCTTGGGAACCGCCAAGAGTTGCTCCGGGCTCCAGGCTTTTCAACACTGGCGCTGCGCGAGGAGCGCGCCCAGGAAAACGCCAAGGAAGTAGCGGAATGGCTCATGGGTCACCCCCAGATCCAGGCCGTGCATCACCTCAGTCTGGAAACGCATCCCCATCACGAGCGGGCTCGCCACCAGATGCGGGGACCCGGTCCAGGCGTCTCCTTCGAATTGAAGACAGGGAGGAAGGACGCCCTGGAACTGTTGCCCAGGCTTCCCAGCCTCAACCCCTGGGTGGACACCCATGGCACGCTCCACCTCCTGGTCGGTTTTGGAGACAACCAGGACCTCATGGAAGAACTGGACGAGGGTCTCAAGCGCCTCCAGCGTTGCTCCTCTGTCGCGAGGGACAACGAATGAAGCAAGCACCCACCCCCGGGACCATCCAAGCCATCCACGATCAGCCCTTCCCTGATCTGGTCCGCCGGGCCATGGAATGCCATCACCAGCACTGGAATCCACGGGAAATCCAGTTCTGCGTCCTGGATGCCCTCAGGACCGGAAACTGTTCCGAAGACTGCGCCTACTGCGCCCAAAGCGCCCACCACACCACGGAACTCAAGCCCAATCCACTCAAGGAGGAAGCCAGTGTCCTGGCCGGAGCCCTCCAGGCCAAGGCAGCGGGCGCCACACGCTACTGCATGGCCACCTCGGGGCGCGCTCTACGGGAAGGGCCGGATTTCGAGCACGTGCTGGGCATCGTGCGGGCCGTGAGCGACCTGGGGATGGAACCCTGCGTCAGCCTGGGTCTCATCAACAGTGCTCAGGCCCGGCGCCTCAAGGCTGCGGGCTGCGCTATCTACAACCACAACCTGGATTCGAGCCGCTTGGTCTACGAGCGCATCGTCTCCACCCATACCTTCGATGAGCGATTGGCCACCATCCGGGCGGTCCGGGATGCCGGGCTCCAGGTCTGCTGCGGGGGCATCCTGGGCCTGGGGGAAAGCGTGAATGACCGCATTCACTTTCTCCACGAGTTGGCGAGCCTGGATCCCGTCCCCGACGCCATCCCCATCAACATCCTCGTGCCCATCCCCGGCACGCCCCTCGAGGGTATGCCACCGGTGCCGCCCCTGGAGGTGATCCGGGTCGTCGCCACCACCCGAATCCTCTTCCCCACCAGCCGCATCCGTTTGGCTGCTGGCCGGAGCAGCCTCGGCCCAGAGGCCCAGGCCTTGGCCTTCCTCTGCGGCGCCAATTCCATCTTCACCGGCGAGAAGCTCCTGACCACGCCCGGTAGCGAGGTCGACTCTGACCAAGCGCTGCTGAGGAACTTGGGCATGCACTCTGAAGGGAGAGTGGGATGAGGATCGGCATCATCATCTGCGGACGCTATCAGGACTGCGGAGGCGGCAAGTGCTTCAGGGCCCTGCGGGAACGCCTGGGCAGCTTTGCCCGGTACCCCAAGGACGAGCCTTTGGAGGTCGTCGGCTACTCAACCTGTGGCGGGTGCCCCGGGGGCAATGTGGAGTACCTTCCCGCCGAATTCCAGAAGAACGGTTGTCAGGCCGTCCACCTCGCCACTGGGCTGGTGGTGGGTTACCCCCCCTGTCCCAATATCCGGAACTTCAAGAGCTTCATCGAGGGACACTATGGCCTCCCGGTCGTGGTAGGCACCCATCCCATCCCCATGAAATACATGGAGACCCATCGCCAGCTCCCCTTCTGGAAAGATGCGCGGATGCAGGAGCTCGCCGACGACCTCCTGTCGGACGCCCCAGATGTGATGGAGGCCTACAATTGAAGGCCTTCCGGCACATCTACCACTCATTCCTTCCAGGTAATTCAGGCTCCCTGGACAGGCATCCTGTGTCCTCCAGGAGTTCGCAGGAGAAAGTTTCCGCGTCGGTCATCAACGTTGGAGGGATCTTCTCCCACCCCGCCCCGATCAGCACACCAGCCCGAACCATTGACTTTCGAGGGCCCTATGCCTATTTCCGTCCAACTTCCAGATGACTCTATCCGCCAGATCGCAGACGGTGCGACGGGCCTTGATCTGGCCCGCAGCATCAGCCCGCGTCTACTGGATGCGGCCCTGGCCGTCAGGATGGACGGCGTGCGCCGGGATCTGAACACCCCCCTGGAAGCGAGTTCAAAGGTGGCAATCCTTACGGCCAAGGATCCTGAATCCTTGGAGATCTTGCGCCACTCTGCCGCCCACCTCCTGGCCCAGGCTGTGAAGTGCCTCTTCCCCCAGGCCAAGGCAGGCGTCGGGCCGGTCATCGAGGATGGCTTCTACTACGACTTCCTGGTGGAGACCTTCTTCACCCCCGAGGACTTGGCCGCCATTGAAGCGGAGATGGTGCGCCTAGCGGAGGCTGATCTGCCCATCACCCGGGAGGAAGTGGACCGGAACATGGCGATCCAGCAATTCCGGGCCATGAGCGAACCCCTGAAGGTGGAATTGGCCGAGGCCCTCCCGGAGGGCGAGACCATCACCCTCTACCGCCAGGGGGATTTCCTGGACCTTTGCCGGGGGCCCCATGTGCCCAACACCGGCAAGCTCAAGGCCTTCAAGCTGCTCCAGACCGCCGCCGCCTATTGGAAGGGCAATGAGAAGAACGCCCAGCTCTGCCGCATCTACGGCACCGCCTTTCACACCCGGAAGGAGCTTGAGGATCACATGAAACGCCTGGAGGAGGCCAAAGCCAGAGACCACCGCAAACTGGGCCGGGAACTGGGCCTCTTCTCCTTCCACCCTGAAGCCCCGGCCTCCCCCTTCTTCCACCCCAAGGGGACGGTGGTCTACAACGAGCTGCTGGCCTATCTCCGGAGCCTCTATCGCCGCCGAGGCTACCAGGAGCTGATTACGCCCCAGGCCCTGGATGTGAGCCTCTGGAAAACCTCCGGCCACTATGACAAATACCAGGAGAGCATGTATTTCACCGAGGTCGACGAGCGGGAATATGCCATCAAGCCCATGAACTGCCCCACCCACTGCCTGATCTACGGCACCGAGAAGCACAGCTACCGGGATCTTCCCATCCGCTATGCGGACTTCGGGCGCATCCATCGATACGAACGAAGTGGGGTCACCCAAGGCCTTACCCGCGTGCGGACCTTCTGCCAGGACGATGGACACATCATCTGCACACCCGAGCAGATGAAGCCAGAGATGGCCTCATTCTTCGCATTTCTGAGGGAGGTGTATGCCACCTTCGGCTTTGACGAAGTCCGGGTAGCCCTTTCCACGCGACCCGAGCAGCGTCTTGGCAGCGACGAGATCTGGGACGAGGCCGAGGGGGCTCTCGCCGAAGCCCTGCAGGAAGCAGGCATGGCTTACCACATCAACCCCGGCGAAGGAGCATTCTACGGTCCCAAGATCGAGTTCCAGGTGCTGGACGCCCTGCGCCGCCCCTGGCAGCTCGGCACGGTCCAGGTGGACTACTCCATGCCCGCCCGCTTCGGCCTCACTTACGTGAAGCCGGACGGCAGCGAAGGCACCCCAGTCATGCTGCACCGGGCCATCCTCGGCAGTCTGGAGCGTTTCCTGGGCATCCTCATCGAGCACTGCGCCGGGGCCTTCCCGGTGTGGCTGGCCCCCGTCCAGATCGCCATCCTGCCCATAACAGATCGGGCCCACGACTATGCCCGCCGGATCCATGCGATGGCCCTGGACCTGGATTTCCGAGCCGAACTGGACCTGCGCAACGAAAAGGTGAACGCCAAGATCCGAGACGCCCAGCTCCAGCAGATCCCCTACATGCTCGTTCTGGGGGATCGAGAGGCAGCCGATGACACCGTTTCGGTGCGCCATCGCCGGGACGGCAACCTGGGAACCCAGACCTTGGATGCCTTCCTGGCACACCTGCAGAAACAAATCCGCCTGCGCGAACGCTAAAGGACCAGTATGGAAATCCAACAAGCCCTCCACAACTACACAGGAAAGTCGGGTCCGCGCCTCAACTGCGCCCAGTCGGTGGCCGCCGCCTTCGGGGCGGATCCCCAGGCCTTCGCCGCCTTCGGCGGGGGGCAGGCCCCGGAAGGCTGGTGCGGGGCAGCCTACGCCGCCGCTCACCTCACCGGAAACCCCGAAGCCATCCGCAACGCCTTCCAGAAGAAGGCCGGGGCCATCACTTGCAAAGCCATCCGCCAGAACCGGATCCTCCCCTGCCCGGGCTGCGTCGAGACCGCCGCCCACCTCACCAAGGAATTCAAGCCATGAGCACTTGGAACCCCATCCCCACCCGCACCCGTCCCGAAAACTTCGGCCCCATGAAGGACGCCAGCGCCCACGCCCGGTTCAAGGGCCCCTGCGGCGACACCATGGAGTTCTGGCTCTACCTGGACGGCGTCCACATCCGGGAGGCCAGCTTCACCACCGACGGCTGCGACACCTCCGTGGCCTGCGGGAGCGTAGCCGCCCATCTCTGCATCGACCGCTCCATCGGCGAGATGAAGGCCTTCAAGCCAGAGGAGGTCATCGAGGTGCTGGGATGGCAGGAGCAGGAGGAGTCCCATCACTGCGCCCTCCTGGCGGTGCGTACCATCGGCATGGCCATCAAGGACTATGAGGCGCGCCTCAAGGCCGAGGAAGAAGCCCAGGGGTGTTCCCAGGATTCCTGTAGTTCCGAATGCTGCGAAAGCTGCAGCAGCCCCTGCGATTCGCCCAAGGATTCCGTGAGCCTGACGACTCTGGCCGGGGCGGGAAAGATCAAGCAGCGCATCCTGGTGCTTTCCGGCAAAGGCGGCGTCGGGAAGAGCACCGTGGCCACCAACCTCGCCATGGCCTTCGCCTCCCAGGGCCTGACGACCGGGCTGCTGGATGTGGATATCCATGGCCCCAGCGTCCCCAAGCTTCTGGGCCTGGAGGGGGAGCATCTCCTGAGCGAAGGTCCCAATCTGCTTCCGGTGGAGCTGGGGAATCTCAAGGTCATATCCATGGGCTTCGCCCTCGACGCTGACGAGCCCGCCATCTGGCGCGGCCCCATGAAAGCCGGCGTGGTGGAACAGTTCGTCCAGCGGGTCCACTGGGGCGAATTGGATGTGCTGGTGGTGGACTGCCCCCCGGGCACCGGGGATGAACACTTGTCCCTGAAGCAAGCCCTTGGCGCCGTGGACGGGGCTGTCATTGTCACGACCCCCCAGGAGGTCGCCGTATTGGACGCCCGCAAGGCCGTCTCCTTCTGCAAAGCCGCCGATATCCCGGTCTTGGGCGTGATCGAGAACATGAGCGGCTTCGCTTGCCCCCACTGCTCCACAGTCACGCCCATCTTCAGCAGCGAAGGTGGAAGGCGCATGGCAGACGATATGGGCATCCCCTTCCTGGGCTCCCTGCCCCTCGATCCCAAGGTAGGCCTCGATGGAGATGCAGGACGCCCCAGGCTCTACGCCCAGGAGCAATACTTCGGGCCCGTGCTGCAGGCCTTGGGCGCGCAACTGGAAGGCGCCACCGCATGACGAAGGACCGGTCCTTGTCCATCCACCCCATAGGTGTCATCCGCACACCTCACAAGGAGGCAGAAAAGACCCCCATCCAACCTTGCTTTGCCCGGGAGATCCGGGGAGAGATCGAGGTGAACCCCGAATTTGCTGAGGGACTAATGGGAATCGAGGGCTTTTCCCATCTCCACCTGATCTACCACCTGCATCAGGCGGGGCCAGGCCCCCTGGTGGTCAAACCCTTCCTGACGGACGAACCCACCGGCATCTTCGCCTGCCGCTACCCCGAGCGTCCAAATTCGATCGGGCTCAGCGTGGTGCGCCTTCTAGGTGTGGAGGGGTGCCGTCTGCAGGTGGAGGACGTGGACATGCTTGATGGCTCGCCTCTTCTGGACATCAAGCCCTATTACCCCAAATCTGATCGACCGGAAGGGGCGTGGGGCGGATGGACCGAAGGCGTTTCTCCCCAGGAAGCACAACGGCGCGGCAAGCGTGGATTCACGCATGCCTAGCTTGTCGATCACCCTCCTCGTGGACAGTCAGGCTGCCAGGCCGGGCCTCCAGACGGAGCACGGACTCAGTTTCATGGTCCAGCGGAGAGACCAAGCCCTGCTCTTCGACACCGGAGCCTCAGGGGCCTGGCTATCCAATGCCCAAGCGATGGGAATTCCCGTGGCTTCCGTCAGCCACGTAATCCTGAGTCACGGGCATCGGGATCACACGGGGGGACTGCCGGAGGCCATCCAGGCCTGCCCCGATGCGCGAGTCTACATGCATCCCAAAGCCCTGATGCCCCGTTACAGCATTCATCCTGGGCAGGCCCCGCGCACCCTGGGCCTGCCCCCCCTAGCCTGGCGGGCCCTCAGCCCCAAAGCAGACCACATATGCTGGAGCACCGCCCCCATGCGCATTGGAGAGGGCATTGGATTATCCGGCCCCATCCTTCGACGCCACCCCCAGGAAGGCAGCTCAGGCCCTTTTTTCCTGGACCCAGAAGGCCATGAGGTCGACCCCTTGGAGGACGACCAAGCCCTGTGGATCCATACTTCCGAAGGCTTGGTCATTGTGCTGGGCTGTACTCACGCTGGAGTGGCCAACACCCTGGACCATATCCGAAAGATCACAGGGGAATCCAGGGTTCGTGCCCTCATCGGAGGACTTCACCTAGGCAGAGCCGATCAGGAACGCCTGGATTTCACGATGGAACATATCCGAGCCGCTAATGTCCAGGAAGTCTTGAGCTGCCACTGCACGGGCGAAAGCGTTGCCCTGTCCCATGGGCTTCAGTGGATGAAAGCGGGCGACACCTGGGGCATGAACCCCGGAGACTGACTGCGAAGTGAGTCCGAAAGGGAGTCACCCAGATCCGGCAAACCAAGAGTGCACCCAATAAACAAAGGCCACCTCAAGGGTGGCCTTTGTTTATTGGAGGCGCCGATCGGAATCGAACCGATGAATAGCAGATTTGCAGTCTGCGGCCTTACCACTTGGCTACGGCGCCATGCTGTCAATATAACACGAGCC
>JAFNAB010000032.1 GCA_017859955.1 Holophagaceae bacterium | reverse complement strand
AAGACCACCTGCACCCGGACACCGCCCGCCTTGAGGCGGGTCAGCAGCGGCGCGAACTCCTCGGCGAACTCGGGATGGCGGTTGTCCATGCCCACCGCCAGACGGAGACGCGTGGGATTGAGCTTAGTCTCGATCTCGAGAAGGGGCTCCAGGAGACGGGCGGGGACATTGTCCAGGGCTGTGCAGCCGGCATCCTCCAGGGAGCTCAGCACCGACCGGCGCCCGGCTCCCGAAAGACCTGTGACGACCACCAGTTCCATGGCGCCTACTCCTCGTCGACGCCCCCGACGTTGAAACGCAGGACCCGCTGGACGCCATCCTGGCCGCCCTCGCCCAGATCCACCAGGGTCCCGGTCTCGTCGGGTCCCAGCTCGTGAATGTCGCTGGACTCGTGGAAGTAGTCCCCATCCGGAACATAGGCAGGCTGGGGTTCCACGCGGTAGAGGTAGGAGATGATCTCGTCCTCATAACCGAAGCGCATCTGCTCGAAGTACTCGTAGGATTCCTTCTTGTACTCGACCAGGGGATCCTTCTGGCCGTAGCCCCGGAAGCCGATGGCCTCCTTCAGGTGGTCCATGACCAGGAGGTGACGCTTCCAGGCGGAATCGATGATCTGGAGGATAGCGACCCGCTCGTGCCAGCGAAGGATCTCTTCGCTCCCAAGACGGGTTTCCTTCTCCTGGTAGGCGGCCTGGACCAACTGGGTGAGGGTCTCGATGGCCTGTCCCTGGGGCATGGAGGCCAGGGCCTCGAAGTCCAGGTCGGAGCTGGCGAAGAGCTGTTCGAAGCGCTCCTTGAAGCCCTCCAGATCCTTCTCTCCCTTCTCGGGCAGGTAGTCGTGCACCAGGCCTTCAGACACCTCTCCGGCGATGCGGAGCACGTATTCCTTGGTATTGCCCTTGAGGATGTCGCAACGCAGGTTGTAGAAGAAGATGCGCTGCTTGTTCATCACATCGTCGTACTTGAGCAGGTGCTCGCGGATCTCGAAGTTGTGGGTCTCCACACGCTTCTGGCTCCGCTCGATGGCCCGGGTCACCATGCCCGCCTCGATGGGCTCCTCGTCGTTCATGCCCAGGGTCGACATCATGTTCTTGATGCGATCCCCACCGAAGATACGCATGAGGTCGTCTTCAAGGCTGAGATAGAAGCGGGAGGAACCGGGATCGCCCTGGCGGCCTGCACGGCCACGCAGCTGGTTATCGATTCGGCGGCTCTCGTGACGCTCGGTGCCCAGGATATGAAGGCCGCCTGCGGCGATCACTTCCTGCTTCTCGGCCTCGGTCTGGGCGGCCATGGCCTCCACCAGGGCGGAGAACTCCGGGGTCTCCAGGCCATCCTCGTCGTAGAGTTCGATGTCCTTCTTGCGGGCCTCGATCCTGGCCAGGCCCTCGGGGTTGCCGCCCAGCAGGATGTCGGTGCCGCGACCGGCCATGTTGGTGGCGATGGTGACGGCACCCTTGCGGCCAGCCTGGGCGATGATCTCGGCTTCCTTTTCGTGGTGCTTGGCGTTCAGGACCACATGAGGCACCTTGGCCCGCTTGAGTTCCTCGGCCAGGAACTCGCTGGACTCGATGCTGGCGGTTCCGACGAGGATGGGCTGCCCCTTGGCGTGCAGCTCCTTGATCTCCTCGACGATGGCCTTTACCTTGCCCTTCTTCGTGGAGTAGACCACATCGGCAAAGTCCTTGCGGATCATGGGCTTGTTGGTGGGGATGATCACCACTTCCAGCTTGTAGATCTGGAGCAGCTCCCGGGCCTCGGTCTCGGCCGTGCCGGTCATGCCGCCCAGCTTTTCATACATGCGGAAGAAGTTCTGGAAGGTCACCGTCGCCAGGGTCTGGTTCTCGGCATTGACCTCCACACCCTCCTTGGCCTCGATGGCCTGGTGCAAGCCGTTGGACCAGCGGCGACCGGGCATCATGCGGCCCGTGAACTCGTCCACGATGACGATCTCCTGGCCCCGGCCGTCCTCCTTGGGGCGCACCATGTAGTCCACATCCAGCTTGTAGAGGTTGTGGGCCAACAGGGCCTGATTGAGGCCGTGCAGGGTATCGATGGCGCTGGGATCGTAGAGGTTGGCCACCCCCAGAAGCTGCTCGGCGTGGCGGATGCCCTCGTCCGTCAGCATGACCTGGCGGTCCTTCTCGTCGACCTTGTAATCCACATCCGCCCGGAGCTTGGGCACCATGGCGTCAATGCGGTAGTACTTGGACGTGTCCTCTTCGCTGGAACCCGCAATGATCAGCGGCGTCCGCGCCTCGTCGATGAGGATGGAGTCCACTTCGTCCACGATGGCGAAAGCGAAGCCGCGCTGGGTGAAGTCCTCCAGGGACCACTTCATGTTGTCCCGGAGGTAGTCGAAGCCCAGTTCGTTGTTGGTGCAGTAGGTGATATCGCTGCCGTAGGCCTCGCGGCGCTCCTCGTCGGAGAGGCCGTGCTGGATGATGCCAACAGAGAGTCCGAGCCAGTTGTAAAGCCGCCCCATCCACTCGGCGTCGCGGCGGGCCAGATAGTCGTTGACGGTCACCAGGTGGGCGCCCCGCCCAGCCAGCGCATTGAGGTAGAGAGGCAGCGTGGCCGTGAGGGTCTTGCCCTCACCGGTGCGCATCTCGGAGACCTTGCCCTCGTGGAGCACCATGCCGCCCACCAGCTGCACATCGAAATGGCGCATCTTGAGGACCCGGCGGGAAGCCTCCCGGCAGACCGCAAAGGCCTCCGGCAGGATGTCGTCCAGGGTCTCCCCGTTGGCCAGCCGCTCCTTGAGAAGGGGGGTCCGGGCCTTGAGATCCTCATCGGACAGGGCCTGAATCCCGGGCTCCAAAGCGTTGATCTGCTGGACCTTGGCCCACAGGCGCTTGAGCTCCCGATCATTCTTGGAGCCGATGAGTTTCTTCAACAGGTTGTCGAGCATTCTGGATCCAATCGCATCAAACCACTGAGTGTACCTCTGATTGCGGTGAATTCCCAGCCAGAGGCCCTACTGGCACCCAAGACCCGGAACTGAAAGTGCGGAAGAACACGAAACTTCATGTAAAGGGGACCGGAACCATCCTGTCGATGAACCGCTACACTGCTGGAGTCACCTCGGAGAGTCCATGGCACTGGAACGCACCTTCGCCATCATCAAACCCAATGCGGTACAGGATGGCCACATCGGCGAGATCATCACGGCCATCGAGCAGGCAGGCTTCGTGATCCACGGCCTCCGGATGGCCCATCTCACCCCGGAGCTCATCGAGGGCTTCTACCGGGAGCACATCCACAAGGCATTCTTCCCCGAACTCGAAGCCTTCATGATGGAGAGCCCAGTGATCCTCATGGTCCTCGAAGGGGAAGATGCGGTGCGCCGTTGGCGGGAGCTCATGGGGGTGACGGACAGCTCCAAGGCCGCGCCCGGAACTCTGAGGAATCGCTTCGGCAAGGGCATCACCCGTAACGCGGTCCATGGATCGGATGCCCCGGAAAGCGCCGAGCGCGAACTCCACTACTTCTTCAGCGCCTTCGACTTGGTGTGATCATGCACAGATTGATACTCGTACCGGCCCTGATCGCCACCCTCGCCTGCGGTTCCAACGGCCAGCTTTCCAAACGGGAGGCTGAGAGAGACATCAAACAGGACTACCCTGTGACGGTCTCCCTGCGGGTGCCCAATTCCGCCAGTGCCGTCAAAGGCTCCCCCGAGTTCGCCAAGCTGGTGGCCATGGCCGAATCCACCACCAAAAGCGGCTGGTTCATGGTCTTCCGTACGCCCCAGGGCGACCGGGAGCGCTTTGAATTCAAGTTGCTGCCGGGGGCGCCCAAATCGGTTCTGACCACCCCCAAGGGCTTCGAAGTTCCGGCAGCCCAGGCGGAGTTCGTGAAGGCCGTCAAGTTCGAGCCCACCCGGGAAGGCGCCAAGGTCACCTACCAGATCCGCCTGGCCAAGCCCACCGAGCACTTCGAACTCTACGCCCAACTCCACAAGGCCCGCATCGGCGGCACCACCGAACGCCATGCCACCTACAAGAAGGAAGGCCGCAAGTGGATCCTCCAGGAGACGGACGAGGTGTATAAGAAGAAGGACTGAAACTCACTGGAACAGGATCTGGATCTCTTCCTTGTCCGGCACCTGCTCCAGCCTGAATACCTTCCCTTCAGCGCAGGTCAGGCCTTCCTTTTCGGCGGCGGCCTGGAGATGGGTCAGGAGCTTGGCGCGGTCCGCAGGGGGGCACTCCTCGTTGAAATGACACAGGAAGCGCTTCAGATCATCCGCATCAAACTGGATCATGAAAGCCGAGTGTTCCACGAAGACCAGATCCTGGTAGGCATGGGTGACTTCCAGGCCAGTAGCGGCCTTGACGGCGTTCTGCACTCGTCCGAGATCAAAGAGCTGCTGCATTGCGGTCCTCCTTCAAACGCAAACATATCATTCGGGTGCGAGCCCAGCCCTGGTGTTCGTAGAACCCCAGGGCCAGGGTATTCTCCTGGTCCGCCAGGAGCTGCAACCGGGTGAGTCCCCGGAGCCGGGCCTGATGCTGCAACTCCGCCAGAAGCGCCGCACCAAGGCCCTGCCCCCTCCACTCCGGGTGTATCACCAGATCTTCCACCAGTCCGACCTGGCCACCTTCGGCGGTAGAAACCAGGATCTGAAGGGTGACCATCCCCACCGCCTGTTCCGTCCGGGGCGCATGGGCCACCAGGACCATCGAACGGATGGGGTCTTCCAGCATGGCCCAGAGCCCCTGGCGCTGACGGGCCGGGTCCACGACGAAGTCCTGCTCGATCGAGAACAGATCGCCCAGCAGGGCCACCATGGCGGGGATATCTTTCGGTTCGGCATGGGAAATCCTCATGTCAGGAAGCTGCATGGAGGGACATGTTCCGAAAGTGACGCTCATACAGGGCCTCCAGTTCAGATGCCGTGAACTCGAGGGTCCTGCCCTGGGTGTAGGCGAGATCGATCTCCCGCTTCATGGCAAGCAGGCGCTCGTCCTTCTTGCCCCGATAGCGGGGATCCTGGCGGCCGGTGTTCCGCACCCAGGCCGCCAGACCGGCCAGCCCAGAGAGGTCCGTGATGACCGGTCGTAGCGGGGCCCCCAGCAGGCCTTCCGCATCAAAGGGGTAATAGGCCTCCCGGTTCTTCTCCAGGCCATCGGCGTGGATGCCGGAACGCACGTTGAGGTATTCCTCGCCCAGGATGGGGTAGCAACGCTCCAGGGACACTCCGAGTTCGGCTTTCATGTAGTCCCGCAACGCCACGATGGCGGTCATGGCCTCGGGATCGACAGCTCCCTTCAATTGGTAGGCCTGCAACACCAGAGCCTCCAGAGGGGCGATGCCGCTTCGCTCGCCCAGGCCCAGGAAGGATCCGTTGACGCCTGAGGCTCCGGCAACCCAGCAGGCCACGGAGTTGGCCACCGCCATGTGGAAGTCGTTGTGTCCGTGCCACTCCAGAGCTTCTCCCGAGATGCCGTAATCCTCCCGCAGGCAGCGGATCAGGGTGGGAACGCTGCGTTGCAGCCCGGCCCCCTCCATGGGCATGCCCAGCCCCAGCGTGTCACAGAGCCGGAAGGAGACCTGGTTCCCACCCAGGGCCGCAAGGCTCTCCATGACCGGCCCGGCGAAACCCCGGATATCGGCCCGGGTGATGTCCTCCATGGAGCACCGGACCGCGAATCCCAGGCCAAGCAGGGTGGCCACCAGGCTCATGTACTGCTGAATGGCCTGGACCCTGGTGAATCCCAGCTTTTCGCGGATCTGAAGGTCCGAGCAGGGCATGACCACGCTCACCCGCCCACCGCCGTAGGGCCGGACCAGACGGACATCCTCGGCGGAAGCACGGATCCACAGGCTGGTCTTGGGGAACTCCAGACCCAGGTCCAGACAGGCCTCCATGCGTTCCCGCTGGGCTGGGGTGTGGACAAAGAAGTCCGACTCCCGGATGAGCCCCTCGGGGCCGCCAATGCGGGAGATCAACCCGAAGATCGTGGTGGCCTGCTCGGTAGAGATGGGCGCCATGGCCTGCAGCCCTTCCCGGAAGGTCGAATCCGTGATCCAGATCCGGGCGGGATCGAAGCCGGGAGCCTGGAAGTCTAATCGGGGAAACTCGGGAAGCATGGTGACCTGCCTGGGCGTTCAAGAAGGCAGAACAAGCTGCCTTGATATTGTCGTTTTTCATCGCCGTTTATCGCTGTCCATCGCTGGCTTGAATCTCTTTTGAAGGCAAAACCAGCCAGCGATGTACGGCGATGGACAGCGATAGAAGCAGCTTCAGCTCAGCACCAAGTCCTCAACCACGGAGCCACTTTCCATGGCGTCCAGGATCTGATCGATGGCATCCTCGCTCTCGACCTTGCCGTACCAGAGGTTTTCGGGCTGGATCACCATCACGGGCCCGCGGTCGCAGGCCTTGAGACAGCCCGAACTGGTCACCTGGATGCCCTCCAGGCCGCGGTCGTTGATCTCGTTCTCCAGGTAGCCCAGGAGGTTGATGGCGCCCTTCTTGTGGCAGAAGCCCTGGGGTGAGCCGGTGGTGCGGAAACCGCAGCAGACGATGATGTGGTGTTGGGGTTTTTCCATAACGCTCTCCTTGAAAAAGAAAAAAGATTCAACACAGAGGCACAGAGAAAAAGAAAAAAGAGAGGGCACAGAGGGAAAGAGAAATGAATTGAGTGATGAAGAGGGCTGAAGGCATTTCCTACTGCTTTGCTTTTCTCTGTGCCCTCTCTTTTCAACCTCTGTGCCCTCTGTGTTGACTCTTTTGATCTTTTGTCAGATCAACCGCACCCAGCGCCGGTGCCGGAGCACTTCTCGCCGCATTGGGTGGAGCAGCGGGCCAGCATGTGGGTGGGGAGTTCGTTGGCAAAGAGGGACTTGAGGGCGGCGTCCACCAGGCCTTCCAGGACCAGGACCTTGAGTCCGCAGGCCTCCAGGGCGGTCTTGGGCATTTCGCCCACCCCGCTGCAGAGGACCAGCTGGCAGTCAGCAATGCTGGCGCCCAGCGTCTGCCACCGCGACTGCCCGCCACCGGGCTCGGGGGTGGGGCGCTCACCGACCAGCACGA
Organism: Holophagaceae bacterium; assembly: GCA_017859955.1. Taxonomy (GTDB): domain Bacteria; phylum Acidobacteriota; class Holophagae; order Holophagales; family Holophagaceae; genus Holophaga. The sequence goes on along the minus strand of JAFNAB010000032.1, from coordinate 31,585 downwards.
TGCGGTCCCCTTCCATGCGGTAGATGCGCATGCTCTCGGCTTCGCCCAGGTGCTGATTGACCAGGAGCCCCTCGCGGGTGGCGATGGCGATGCAGGGTCGCTTGGCATCGGCCTTATCGAACACCTCCACGTCCTCCGTGGCACGGGCCGAGGCCTTGGCGGCCATCATCTCCTGGTGCACCAGTTCCGTATCATCCTGGCCGATGATCCCGGCCGCGTCGGCGCGGCAGCGGTTGCAGTGTTCCATCTGGCCCAGGTAGCGCTTCGAGATCTCCTTGATGTGGGTCATGATCTCAGGGCTCGGCTCACCGAGGGGAGCAAAGGTGGAGTTGGGGCTGGGGTGCATGGGCATGCAGTTCATGAGGTCCGCGCCCAGTTCCTGCATACGGGCAGCGATGGCTTCCATGTGGTGCTCGTTCACGCCGGGAATGACGATGGAGTTGATCTTCACCAGGATCCCGGCCTCCTTCAGGGCCTTGATGGAGGCCTCCTGACGTTCCAGGAGGATCGTGGCACCCTCGACGCCCGTCAGGGCCCGACGGCCGACCCGGAACCAGCTGTAGACGTTCTGACCGATCTCGGGATCCACGGCGTTGACGGTGACCGTAACGTGGCTGACGCCGATGGACTTGAGGTTGGGCACGTACTGAAGCAGCTCAAGACCGTTGGTGGCGACGCAGAGGCTCAGCCCAGGGTGACGGGCTGCCACCAGACGGAAGGTGTTGAGGGTCTCGTCGGGGTTGGCAAAGGGATCGCCGGGACCCGCAATGCCGATCACGGACAGGTTGGGCAGCTTGGTGGCCATGCGGTCCACATAGTCCGCCGCCTCCCAGGGGGTCAGCAGGGCGCTGGAGACACCAGGGCGGCTCTCGTTCAGGCAGTCGAACTTGCGGTCACAGAACTTGCACTGGAGATTGCACTTGGGGGCCACGGGAAGGTGCAGGCGGGAGTGGGTGCCCGCGCAGTCGGCATCGAAACAGGGGTGGGTCTTCTTGTTCATGGGAAACCTCTTCTACATGTACGAATAGCCAAGGCCGGAGGCCTCTTGGTTGTGGGACAGCAGCGTGTTGACCAGGTCGTCGAACAGTCGCTGGGTGCCCTCATAACCCATCAGGCGGTTGCGGGCGGCTCCGAAACGGTCGTGGATCGGGAAGCCGACCCGGACCAGGGGGACCCCAAGGCGTTTGGCGGCCTTGTAGCCCTTGCTGTTGCCGATCATGAAGTCGACGCCGATCCGAGCAGTAGCCTGCTCGATGTGGTCGAAGTCGGCATCGGACATGATTTCCATGCCGCGCTCCTCCAGATCAGGCACCAGTCCCTTCATCACATCCCGGAAGGCGTTGACGGGACCACCCGCGGCACAGAGCACGGGGATCACGCCAATCTCCAGAAGGAAGAGGGCCAGGGTGGCCACCAGATCGGCCTCACCGTAAACGGCGGCCCGCTTCCCGGAGACATACTTGTGCCCATCAGCGTAGGCATCGATGAGACGTCCACGCTCGGCCTGGAGTTCAGCGGGAAAATCACACCCGGTAAGGGCCTGGAGCCGGTGAAAGAAGAGGTCCGAGGCTGCAACGCCCAGGGGGGCGCCCGTGAGCAGACGCTTCACGCCCCGGTTCTCCTCCAGCCAGACAGCAGCGGAGTCGAGGGGGTTCAGCGCGTGGCCGAACTCCAGGGAACACTCGGAGGAGCCCATGGCCCGGATGGCTTCCAGAGTCGTGCCACCGGAGGGAATCCTTTCGTAGCTGGACCAGAGGCCACCGTCCAGGGTGTCGGAGTAGTCCGGCAGAACTGTGGCTTCCAGCCCGAAATCCTTGAGCACTCTTTTCAGCCAGCGGAGATCCGCCGGGGAGGCCATACCCGGGAAAACGTTCAGGCGACGGTTGAAGGTCTCGTGGGCCGGTTCCGTCAGGCTGGTGACCAGGGATCGCACGGCGCGGTAGAAGCCGTCCGCGTGGGAACCGCAGTAGCTGGGGGTCGATACGTTCAGGACCTTGCAGGTCTCTTCCGGATTGGCGGGCACCCGATCCCGAAGCACGGCGGCCACATCGTCCCCGATGGTCTCAGAGAGGCAGGTGGTGGCCACACCGATCAGCTGGGGGGAGTACTGGCGGGAGACGTTGTCCAGCCCGGCCAGCAGGTTGGATTTCCCACCAAAGACAGCAGTCTCCTCCGTGAAGCTGGTGGAGGCCACATCGATGGGTTCCCGGAAGTGGCTGATGAGGTAGCGCCGGATGTAAGTGGCACAGCCCTGGGAACCGTGGAGGATGGTGACGGCGCCTTCGACGCCCTTGAAAGCCAGACAGGCTCCCAGAGGGGAGCAGAGACGGCAGGCATCCTGGGTGACTTCCCGGCCGGGTTCGGTGGTGAACTTGGTCTTGGAGGTGGATTTGAGGTTCATGCCTTCACCTCCGACGCCATCCTGGGCGCGAACTTCCAGATCGGGCTCATGACCGAGGCATGGACTTCCTTGGCGAAGGCCACCATGCCCTCGAAGCCCGCCAGGGGGATCTTCCGCTCGTGGTTGTGGTCGCAGAAGGCCACGCCCAACTTGTAAGCCAGGGGGCGTTCCTTCACGCCGCCGATCAGCAGGTCGACCTTCTTTTCGAGCATGTATTTGCAGAGCTCGACGGGATTGGTGTCGTCCACGATGACCGCGCCATCGTCACAGATCTCCTTGAGGGTCTCGTAATCGTCTTTGTTGCCGGTCTGGGAACCGGCCAGGACCACGGACATCCCGATGTGCCGCAGCGCCACGATGAGGGAAAAGGCCTTGAAGGCGCCTCCCACATAAATGGCGGCCTTCTTGCCCGTCAGATCCTTCCGGTATTTTTCGAGCTGGGGCAGCAGGGCGGCCAGCTCTTCTGACACCAGGGCGCGGGTCCGGGCCATGATGTCCTTGTTGTCCTTGAAGGCGTCGGCCACGGCGTAGAGGGCCTTGGAGACATCCTCGATGCCGAAGAAGGAGACCCGGATGAAGGGAATCCCGTACTCCGACTCCATGCGCTTTGCGAGGGACGTGATGGAGCCGGAGCACTGGACCAGGTTGAGGGAGGCAGTGCGGGCATTGCGGATCTCGTCGATCCGGCCATCCCCGGTGAAGGTCGAGACCACCTCGACCCCCATCTTCCGGAAGTATTCCTTCAGGATCCAGGCCTCCCCGGCGATGTTGAACTCCCCGAGGATATTGATGGAATAGGGACGCTTCCCCAACTCAGACGATGGGGACCGCCCGCTCGCCGAGCTCGCTCTGCGTCCCCCTCGTACTCCCCGCGACGAATCCGGGCCAAGCCCGTCTTCCTCGCCCGTAACCTCGCCGGAATCGACGATGCGCCACAGGGCGTCGCAGGCGGCCTTGTAGCCGTCCTTCTTGGTGCCCTTGAAGCCCTCGGAGTGGACGGCGATCACGGGGATGCCGGTTTCCTTGCTCATCTTGTTGCAGACGGCATCCACATCATCACCGATGACACCCACGACGCAGGTGCCGTAGACGAAGGCGGCCTTGGGGTTGTGGCGGGCGATGAGCTGGCGCAGGGCGGCTTCCAGCTTCTTCTCCCCGCCGTAGATCACGTCGGTCTCCCGCAGATCCGTGGTGAAACTCATGCGGTGGAGTTCGGGGCCCGAGGAGCGGGAGCCCCGGATATCCCAGGTGTAGGCGGCGCAACCCACGGGGCCATGCACGATGTGGAGGGCATCGGCGATGGGGTAGAGCACCACCCGGGAACCGCAGAACACACATGCCCTCTGGCTCACCGCGCCCGAAAGGCTGGGTTTGCCGCAGGCGATCTCAAAATCCGCTGGCTCCGAGCCCTTCTCGAAGACCTGGCGGCGTCTTTCGTCGAGCAGTTTGAGGCCAGCCATAAAAATCCTTAAAAATCAAAGGAGCTGCAAAGAGGAACAAGAGGAAAGAAGGCTTATCGCTTTGTCTTTTCTCCGCTCCTCCGCGGCTCCGCGTGAGACCTTCTTTTAAAGATTGGATTCACGCGGAGTCGCGGAGAGCGCGGAGGTAAAGCTAGGTGTTAAGCACTTTCCTCAGAGTTCTCTGCATTAACTCCGTGTTCTTCTACATCACGAGTTCGAAGCTCTCTTCGGGGGCCTCGGCGTCCTGGCGGTCCATGATGGCGCCGAGGATCTTCTCGAGGAGGCGGATGGCGCCCTTGTAGCCCAGGGTGGGCATGTACTGGTGGCCGACCCGATCGATGATGGGGAAGCCAACGCGGACCAGGGGAGTCTTCTCATCGCGGGCAATGTACTTGCAGTGGGTGTTGCCGAGGATCAGATCCACGGGCTCCTGCTTGATCCACTGGTGGAGGTGGAAGAGATCGCCGGGCACCTTGAGGTTCACGGGACGGCCGACCTTGTCCAGGGAGGCCTGGAAGCGGGGAGCGATCTTCTTGCCGGGGGTCCCGGTCACGATGTGGATGGGCTTCATGTCCAGGCTGACCAGGAACTCCACTAGGGAAACCAGGTGATCGGGGTCCCCGGCGATGGCGACCTTGCGACCGTAGGTGTACTGGTGCATGTCGGTCATCATGTCCAGGAGCTGACCGCGTTCGCGGTTCAGGCTCTCGGGCACCGTGACCCCAGCGACGCGGCGCAGGGTGTCGATGAAGCGGTCCGTGGCCTGGAGCCCGATGGGGAGTTCCAGATCGAAGCAGGGCACTTTGCACTTGGTATCGAGGGCCTTGGCGGCGGCGCCGGAGGCGCTGGGTCCCAGGGCCAGGGTGGCCTTGCTGTCGCCCGTGGCCTTCAGATCCTCGATGGTGGTGCCACCGGCAGGATACATGTGGAACTTGCCGGTCATGGGGGTGTTCACCACATTGCTGGTGTCGGGGAAGAGGATGGTCTTCACCCCCAGCTCACCGGCCAGGCGCTTGATCTCTTCCATATCGGAGGGATCCACGAAGCCGGGAATGATGTTGACGACATTGTCCTTGCCGGGCTTGGTGCTCTCGGAGAGGGAGGTCACCATGCTCTTGACCATGTTGGAGAAGCCGGTGATGTGGCTGCCGACATAGCTGGGGGTGCTGGTGTTGATGACCACCTTGCCGGCGGGGATCTTGCCGGATTCCTGGGCCTTGGAAGCAATCTGGCCGCAGTCGTCACCGATGGTCTCGGAGAGGCAGGTCGTGTGGATGGCCACCACGTCAGGGTTGTAGATGGTGAAGATGTTCCCCAGGGCTTCCACCAGGTTGGCCTGGCCACCGAAGACCGAGGCACCTTCCGTGAAGGCGGAGGTGGCGGCCATCACGGGCTCTTTGAAGTGCCGGGTCAGCATGCTGCGGTGATAGGAACAGCAACCCTGGGAGCCGTGGCTGTGGGGCAGGCACTTGTGGATGCCCAGGGCGGCATACATGGCGCCGATGGGCTGGCAGGTCTTGGCGGGGTTGATGGTCAGCGCTTCGCGCTCGACGATCGATTCAGCAGTGGTATGTCTCAGTAGCATGGGATCTCCGTTCTCAACCGACGTAGGCGTAGGAGGCGCTCAGCTCGGGGCTGGACTGCCAGGGGGCCTTGACCAAACCCCAGCAGCTTGCGTTCACCAGGCGGTCAATCTCGGCGTAGAAGTTGATGGCACCCTTGAAACCGGCGTAGGGGCCGCTGTAGTCGTAGCTGTGGAGCTGCTTGAGGGGCACGCCGCTCTTCTGGATGACGTATTTCTCTTTGACGCCGGCACCGAAGATCGCGGGCTTGACCTTCTCGATCAGGACCTCGGCCTCGTGGTGGTTGAGGTCGTCGATGATGAGGGCGCCTTCCTTCATTTCGGGCATCATGCCTTCGTAGCCGTTCATCTCGATGCCCATGGCCAGCAGTTCGGCCTTGCGCTCCGGGGTCACGCGCTCCTTGTAGAGCTCGGCATCGGGGTGGACCTCGATTTCCTCGATGTTGCGGCTATCGGCGTCGACCTTGATGCTGGGGATGACGTGGCGACCTTCGTAGTCGTCCCGGTGAGCGAACTCGTAGCCGGCGCTGATGGTCTCCATGCCCAGCTCGTGGAAGAGTTCCTGGTAGTGGTGGGCCCGGGAGCCGCCCACGAAGAGGACAGCCGTCTTGCCTTCCAGGGAGGGACGGTGGATAGCCTTGGCCGCCTCGATGGCGGGCATTTCCTCGGCGATGACGGCCTCAACGCGATCGATGAGTTCCTGGTCGCCGTAGTACTGGGCGATCTTGCGCAGGGACTTGGCGCTGGCCTCGGCCCCGATGAAGTTCACCTTGAACCAGGGGATCCCGTACTTGGTTTCCATCATGTCGGCCATGTAGTTGATGGAGCGATGGCACATGACTAGGTTCAGATCCACGTTGTGGGCTGAGGTGAATTCCTCGTAGGTCGAGTTGCCGCTGAAGGTGGCCTGCAGGGTGATACCGCACTTCTCGAAGACCCGCTCGAGTTCGAAGGCGTCCCCACCGATGTTGTACTCGCCCAGGAGGTTCACCCGATACTTGCCGGGCTTCTTGAGGTCGCCCAGACCGAGGACGTCCGTGAAGACCTTGTTGTTGGCGATGTGGTGGCCGGCGGACTGGGAGACGCCCTTGTAGCCCTCACAGCTGAACCCGAAGATGTTGACGTCGGGATACTTGGCTTCCATCTCTCGGGCGACGGCGTGGACGTCGTCACCGATGAGACCCACGGGGCAGGTGGAGAAGATGTCCAGGGCCTTGGGCTTGAAGATGGCGATGGCCTCGTCGATGGCCTTCTTCAGCTTCTTTTCGCCACCGTAGATGATGTCCTCTTCCTGCATGTCCGTGGAGAAGCAGTAGGTCATGAAGTTGGGATCTTCATCGGACACGGGGCGGGTCTGATTGCGGCGGGTCAGCCAGGCATAGTAGCTGCAGCCGATGGGGCCGTGGACGATGTGGAGGATGTCGCGGGTGGGACCGAGCACCACGCCCTTGCACCCGGCGTAGGCACAGCCGCGCATGCTGAGGATGCCCGGGATGGTGCGCGCGTTGGCCAGGACTTCAGTGGTGGTGGGCAGGCCGTTGGCCGACGTCTCATCCTTGTGCTTGTTGATGATGATCTGCTTTTCGCGCTTCCGGGCGACCTTGGCAGGATAAGCCTTGAGCAGCTCCTGCTTCAGTTCCTCGGGTGTAAGCTTCGAGGGCATGGTGACTCCTGATAATGAATTCGATTCAAAAGACAAACTGATCAACACAGAGGGCACAGAGGTTCAAAAGAGAGGGCACAGAGGAAAAACAAGAAAAACGAAAGGGGCTCTTCCACCCGAGGGGCAAGGATCAAGAGCCAACAGGTAATGCCGGATCGAAACCAAGCCTCTGCTCTTGATGTTTTTCCTCTGTGCCCTCTCTTTTTCTTTCTCCGTGCCCTCTGTGTTGACTCAGTTGTTTTTATCTCTACGCCTCGTCGAGGACGCTCTCGCCGGGCTCGCTGACCCGGATGCGACAGGCATCCAGGATCGGCATGACGAAGATCTTGCCGTCGCCGGGCTTGCCGGTCTGGTTGGCAGCCATGATGGTTTCCACCGTCTTGGACACCAGTTCATCCGGAACGATCACGTTGATGACGCGCTTGGGGATGAGGCGCTGACTCTGACCCAGCTGGGCAATGGCCTCTTCGTAGCCCTTTTCGGCACCTTCCAGAAGCTTGAAGTCCACCAGGCCCTTGCCGCGACCCAGGGCGTCCTTGGCCATCATGGAACTGATGCCAGCATCCGCGAGGGCGCGCTTGGTTTTGTTCATCATATTCATGCGGACAACTGCCATGACCTCTTTCATACGCCGACCTCCGAGAGGGCGGCCCCGGTCTCCTTCAGGCCAGAGGACACGGTGTAGACCTCCTCCACGGGGGAGACGAAGATCTTGCCATCGCCGAAGGAACCCTTGGAGCCGGTGCGGGCAGCCTGGGTGATGGTCTTGATCACCAGGTCCTTGTCCTTGTCGGCAACGACGGTGATCAGGAGTTCCTTGGGGATCTCGTCATAGACGATTTCGCCGATCTTGATACCGCGCTGCTTGCCGCGGCCGACAACATTCATCTTGGTCACCGCAGGGAAGCCAGCTTCCATGAGAGCGGCGAGGACAGCATCCACCTTCTCGGGGCGGATGATGGAACGGATCATCAACATGATTTCTCCTAAGCATTTACAGGATTAAATTATTGTTTTAGTTTTTATCCTATATATCCTATCCATCCTGTTGAATAGCTTTTTGAAACAGGATTTACAGGATGGCCAGGATAAAAGATGAAAATCATGTCCTTAGTTGGCGATACCGAAATCGATGAGGAGCTTCTCAAGGGCGTCGATGGGCAGGGGCGTGGGAACGACGAACATCTTGTTCTGGTCGATCTTCTGGGACAGGGCGCGGTATTCGTCGGCCTGGCTGTGCTCGGGGCTGAACTCGATGACAGTCTTGCGGTTGATCTCGGCGCGCTGCACCTGGTTCTCGCGGGGCACGAAGTGGATCATCTGGGTGCCGAGCTGACGGGCAAACTCTTCGATCATCTCCCGCTCGTTGTCCACGTTGCGGCTGTTGCAGATCAGGCCGCCCAGACGGACCGTGCCGGATTCAGCAAACTTCATGATGCCCTTGCAGATATTGTTGGCGGCATACATGGCCATCATCTCGCCGGAACAGACGATGTAGATTTCTTCGGCCTTGCCGTCCCGGATGGGCATGGCGAAACCGCCGCAGACCACGTCACCGAGCACGTCGTAGAAGACGTAGTCGAGCTTCTTGTCGTCATCGTAGGCACCCAGCTGCTCAAGCAGGTTGATGCTGGTGATGATGCCGCGGCCGGCACAGCCGACGCCGGGCTCGGGTCCGCCGGACTCGGTGCAGCTGGTGTTCTTGAAGCCGACCTTGAGGACGTCATCAAGTTCCACATCCTCGCCCTCTTCCCGCAGGGTATCCAGCACGGTGTTCTGCACCAGGCCGCCCAGAAGCAGGCGGGTGGAGTCAGCCTTGGGATCACATCCCACCACCATCACCTTCTTGCCAGCCTCAGCCAAGCCAGCGACGGTGTTCTGGGTCGTCGTGGACTTGCCGATGCCACCTTTTCCGTAGATTGCGACTTTTCTCATCTGACTTCTCCTTCGCCTCAGCGGCACTTCCCTAAGAGCCAAAGCCGTGCCAGAAACTCCAAAAACAATTACCAGTGCATTTACAACACTTAGGACAGTGCCAAGCCAACCTGGCCTCCAACCAGCGGGGAAAGGAATGTGCTGTGGCAGACAGTCCGGAATAAATACACGCAGCTATCTACTGTTATTATTCTTGTTGTAATCTTTTGGAAATTTATGTCGCCCCAGTGGGCCAAAGGAAATATTTTTCCGCCCCGATCCCAACCCCGATCAACACAGGAGTAACTCTCCCCCTCCCTTCGCTCATTGGGAGTTTTTAATGTTTTAACCATCTTCAACCCTCACCCCATGACCGAAGCCTGCTTACCCCCGAGAAAGGGCAACATCCCACCCGGACCAGCATTCAATGAAGGCTGGATATTTCGCCACGCAAGCCAAAAGGGGCAGCCCCTCAGCACTGCCAGTGCATTGGGTCCACCCCCATAACTGCCCAGGATGAAGCATCAGGGATTCCGGGTAATCGCCTTTACATCAATCCCCAGATTGTTGATCTTGTAGCGCACCATGCGATCCGTAATCCCGAGTTCCTGAGCAACGTCCACCACCTTGCCGTTGGTGCGCTTCAGGGCATCGATAATGATCTCCTTCTCCAGAATGGCCACCCGCTGCTTGAGATTGCTGGTCTGTACTAGCCTTTCCGAGACCTCAGGCATCTGGAGCGTCGGGGGGAGATCGTGCCCATGGATGACCTCCCCATTACAGACCAGGGCGGCGTGCTCCAGGCAGTTCTCGAGTTCCCGCACGTTGCCGGGCCAGTGATAGGAGAGAAGCATGTTGATGGCGGGGGTGCTGATGCGATGAATGGGCTTCCCCAAGCGTTCTCCGTATTTCCGGACGAAATGGTTCGCAAGAAGCAGGATGTCACTCTTCCGGATCCTCAGCGGGGGCAGAAAGATGGGAAAGACATTGATGCGGTAGTAGAAGTCCCTTCGGAAGCTTCCGTCAACCACCGCCGCCTCCAGATCCCGGTTGGTGGCGCACAGGATGCGCACATTGGCCCGCTTGGTGCGGCTGCTGCCGACGCTTTCAAACTCCCGCTCCTGGATGACCCGAAGCAGCTTGACCTGAGTCAGGGGGGAGAACTCGCCGATCTCATCCAGAAAAAGGGTGCCGCCCTCCGCCTCCTCGATGCGGCCCTTACGGGATTGGTAGGCACCGGTGAAGGCCCCCTTCTCGTGGCCGAAAAGTTCGCTCTCCAGGAGATTCTCGCTCAGGGCCGCGCAGTTGACCTTGACCAGGGGACCATCAGACCTCGCCCCGCTGTAGTGGAGAGCCGAGGCCACCAGCTCCTTCCCGGTACCCGATTCTCCCCGGATGAGCACGGTGGTATCTGAGGAGGCCACCTGCTTGATCTTGCGATAGACCTCCTTCATCTCACGGGCATTGCCGATGATGTGCTCGGGATGGTAGTCGCAGATCAGGGCTTCCTTGAGACGCCGATTCTCGCTTTCCAGCGCTTCCCGCTGAAGACGCAGCACCCTGCGGTTCTGAACATCGCCCGCGATCATGCTGGCCACGATTCCCAAAAAACGTTCAGCATTGCCCAGATCGAACTTGGCATTGAACATCAGGTCGCAGGAAAGGGTGCCGAGGACCTCGCTCCCCAATAGGATCGGCACACAGATGAAGCTGAACTCGCCCTTCCCTTTTCTTCGATGAATCCTGTCCTGAAAGCGGGGCTCCCGGGAGACGATGGGCACGACTTCCGATCGCCCCGTTGCCAGAACATGACCAAGGATGCCCTCCCCTTCCCGGTAGGTGGCCGCCATCTGCTCGGGCGTAACGTCCGCCTCCCCGACAGCCTCCACCACAAGCTCTGCGTCATCCATGGTCAAGAGCGTCACAGTACCGCGGGTAAGATTCAGCCGGTCCTCCAGGACCCGGAGGATCTCCCTCAGCGTTTCGCGCTGAAGGGATGTGGCCGAGAGGAGCCGGGAAATGGCATGGAGCGCCTCCAGCTCCAGCATGTGCGTATCACTGAAAACCCTGGCCATGAATCCCCCGACCGGGATTTCAGCAGGATTGGTGCCATTGATTACAAGTAATTAAATATCAACAATTAAAACCAATCGCCAGCAATGAAACCTAGACATAAGATACATTTTTGTAGGTATCGACTTACGCAAATGACAATTTTGGCACTAAGGGTCATGAGCCCGCACCTCAAATAAAATCATTTAATGCAAAACCATTACATATCCCATACGATGTACCAAATTCATTCATCGGTGAGCCATGGCATTGCTTGGATTTATCAAATCCAGGGAGGAAGAGGCGGGTGAACCTGTACTCCGGGATCGCCCCACCATATTGGCCTATCTCGAGGAGCTTATTCGCCTCAGGACACCAATTCAGCTATGGATGAAGAAAGGGGATATATCGCCGACAACGGCCAGGGTCGATGCGCTAAGAGATGATGATGTAAATTTCATTCTAGCCATTCAGCGTTCCATACCTGGAGATATTATCAGCGCATGCGTCATGGAGATGGTCTTCATGATTGACGGACAGAGGTTCCGATCCCAGATCCAGTTCAAGACACGCGACGCATATCTGAAGGCCTGCTTCCAGGTACCGGAACAAGTCCAGCACGCCGAGCGGCGTTGCAAGCTGAGGACGCGATTCAGTCACCGGGAAAAAGCGTCGGCAACCGTCCTGGAAGGCATCTTCGACGGAGTTGGCGTATCCGGAAGCCTGGTCAACCTGAGCATGGAAGGCCTGTGCATGAAGATTGAGCGGGCCATATCCATCCGCGAAGACCGGAAACTCCCGGTAAATGCAGACCTGTTCCCAGTGGGGAGGAGTCTTCCCCTGGTCCGGATCCAGAACCTTCCCCAGACTCCCACCATTGAATGCGGCGCCACTGTGGCCCACATTTCCACAACCCCAGGAGGGGTTTTGATGGGGATGAAACTCGACTGCGTGGGGGAGGCCGAACAAATCATCCTCGAGCAGATCATGACCCGACGCCTCCCCAGGTTCGGGCGGGGCTTCCCCGTCAAGCGACGCTGGGCTGAGTTCCACATCGATCCCCTGGAGGATGCCACTCCCGACCCAATCGAAGAGGAGGATGAACTCCTCCCCCAGGAGCCAGAAGAAGCTGAAGACTCCACACCCATCCTCCAGGACCACCACCAAAGGCTCCTGGCCATCCGGAAACGGGGCAAACGCATTCTGGTCGTCGCTAAAGACGACATGGACAGGGCGATGATGTCCGGCACCCTGTTCGTGGACGGCTACACAAGCGTTCTGGAAGCGGGCAACCTCATCGAGGCCTTCCAGGCCTGCCGGAAGCTCCCCCCCGATCTCGTCATCATCGAGCAGCAGATCGGAAACACCGAGGCCCGGGACTTCCTATCGAGGCTTCGCAGCCAGGGCGACTGGGAAGGGACCCCGGTGGTCATGCTTTCGGACAGCCCCGGCGTAAAGACCACCCTGATGGCCAAATCCGCCGGCATCGCCCATGTCCAGGCGAAACCGACGGATTATGATGGAGAACTCAAAAGTGTCGTGAGCCACCTGCTCCAGTTGCACCCGGAATAGTCTCGGCGATGAGCGGGGTCCGGGGGACGCAGAGGCCGCGGAGCGGCCGGGTGGTCACCCGGAATAGTCTCGGCGAGGAGCGGGGTCCGGGGGACGCAGAGGCCCGGAGCGGCCGGGTGGTCACCCGGAATAGTCTCGGCGAGGAGCCCGGCTCCGCCGGGCGAGGAGCGGGGTCCGGGGGACGCAGAGGCCGCGGAGCGGCCGGGCGGTCCCCCGGAATAGTATTACCCCCTGCGCTCGGCCCGCTTGCGCTCGTTCTCGTCCAGCACACGCTTACGCATACGGATGTAGCTCGGGGTCACTTCCACCAGCTCATCGGACTCGATGTACTCAAGGGCCTGCTCCAGCGTGTACTCCCGGGGAGGCGTGAGACGGGTGGCCTCATCGCTGGAAGTCGTGCGCATGTTGCTCAGCTTCTTACCCTTCGCAACGTTCACCACCAGGTCGTTCTCGCGGGCGTGCTCGCCCACGATCATGCCCTCGTAGCACTTGGTCTGGGGATGGATGAAGATGACGCCACGCTCCTCCAGGTTCATGAGGGCAAAGCCCACGGACTCGCACTGTTCCATGCAGATGAGCACGCCGTTCTTGCGGCCGGGCAGCTCACCCTTGTAGGGGCCGTAGTGGCTGAAGAGGGTGTTGATGATGCCCTCACCACGGGAGTCGGTCATGAGCTGGGAGCGGTAGCCGATGAGGCCACGGCTGGGGATCTTGAAGTGCAGGCGAACACGCCCGCCCTCGTTGCCCATGTCCTGCATCTCGGCCTTGCGAAGACCCATCTGCTCCATGACCACACCCATGGTGGCCTCGGGCACGTCGATGGTCACGTCCTCGTAGGGTTCCTGCTTCTCACCGGTCACAGGATCCGTGTGGATGATCACTTCGGGGCGGCTGACGCAGAGCTCGAAGCCCTCACGACGCATGGTCTCGATGAGCACGGAGAGATGAAGCTCGCCACGGCCGCTGACCTTCCAGGAGTCGGGGCTCTCGGTGTCTTCCACCCGCAGGGCCACGTTGAACTGCAGCTCCTTGGTCAGACGCTCGCGGATGCGGCGGCTCTGAACCAGCTTGCCGTCCTGACCGGCGAAGGGACCGTTGTTCACCATGAACATCATGGAGATGGTGGGCTCGTCGATTTCCACGTAGGGGAGAGGCTGGGGATTCTCCAGGCTGGCGATGGTCTCACCCACCCGGATATCGGGGATACCGGCCAGGGCGATGATCTCACCGGCGGCGGCCTCGGTGGCCGCGATGCGCTGCAGGCCTTCAAAACCGTAGAGCTGGGTCACCCGGTGCTGCTGAATGCTGCCGTCACGCTTCACGAGGGAGACGGTCTCACCGACCTTGAGGGTGCCATTGACGATGCGGCCGATGCCGATCTGGCCCACGAAGTCGCTCCAGTCCATGAGGGTCAGGAGCATCTGCAGGGGGGCCTCGGCGCTGCCGGTGGGCTTGGGGCAGTTCTTCACGATGGCGTCGAAGAGGGGATCCATGGTGTCGGACGCATCATTGACGTCCATCATGGCGTAGCCTTCCTTGGCGGAGGCGAAGACACAGGGGAAGTCCAGCTGCTCGTCGGTGGCGCCCAGCTCGATGAGGAGGTCGAAAACCTGGTCCTGAGCCCAGTGGGGCCGGGCGCCGGGGCGATCCACCTTGTTGATGACGACAATGGGACGCAGACCCAGGGCCAGGGCCTTGCGGGTCACAAACTTGGTCTGGGGCATGGGGCCGTCGAAGGCATCCACCACCAGGAGCACCGAGTCCACCATGGAGAGCACCCGCTCAACTTCGCCGCCGAAGTCGGCGTGACCGGGGGTGTCCACGATGTTGAAGCGGTAGCCGCCCCAGTGCAGAGCAGTGGTCTTGGCCAGGATGGTGATGCCGCGCTCACGTTCCTGATCATTGGAGTCCATGGCGCGTTCCTGGACCCGCTGATTGTCCCGGAACATGTGGGCGCCCTTGAAGAGGGCATCCACCAGCGTGGTCTTGCCGTGGTCCACGTGGGCGATGATGGCGATATTGCGGATCTTATCGATGGGAGTCATGCGTTTCCTGGAAAGAACGGGCCGCGCCGAACCACCCCCACATCGGGGGGGCACCGCCAGCCTTGGACTGGCCGAACCCCTGATTTTACCAGCGGAAGACAAAAAAGCCGAGAAAGGATTCTGTAAATCAGGTAAGCCTTTTCACTTGGCCTGCCACCTTCCTGGCATAAAATGGGGATCATCACCCGTTGAATCTTCAAATTGCCCAGTCACACGGAGTTCGCCATGCACATCAATGAGCTGCTCACCACCGTTGTGGACCTTGGCGGATCCGACCTCCATCTCAAGGTGGGCAACTATCCCATCGCCCGGGTCAAGGGTCGATTGACCCCGCTCACCCAGTTCAAGAAGCTGGTCCAGGAAGACACCATCGCCATGGCCTACAGCATCATGGCTTCAGAGCGGCAGAAGTCCAAGTTCAAGGAAAATCTGGATTTGGATATCGCCTACTCGGTGCCGGCCCTGGGTCGCTTCCGGTGCAACATCTTCAACCAGCGGGGAACCGTGGGCATGGTGCTCCGGGTCATTCCCAGGCGCATTTTCAGCATCGAGGACCTGATGCTGCCCAAGGCCCTCACCAGGATCTGCGAAGAACAGCGCGGCCTGGTGCTGGTGACCGGCACCACCGGCTCCGGCAAGTCCACCACCCTGGCGGCCATGATCGATCTGATCAACGCGACCCGCAGCGAGCACATCCTCACCATTGAGGACCCCATCGAGTATCTGCACCGGGACAACATGTCCATCGTCAACCAACGCGAAGTGGAAGCGGACTGCAAGAGCTTCGCCACCGCCTTGCGGGCCGCGCTTCGCCAGGATCCGGACGTCATCCTCGTGGGCGAAATGCGCGACTTCGAGACCATCGAAACCGCCATCCACGCCGCCGAGACCGGCCATCTGGTCTTCTCGACCCTCCACACCCTGGATGCCACGGAAACCATCAACCGCATCATCTCGGTCTTCCCGCCCCACCACCAGAAGCAGATCCGCCTGCAGCTCTCCCAGGTTCTCAAGGCCGTGGTAAGCCAACGCCTCGTCCCCCGAGCCGACGGCCAGGGCCGGGTCCCCGCCGTGGAACTGCTGATCGCCACCGAAACCGTCCGGGCCTGCATCGAGGACAAGGACAAGACCAAGGGACTCCGGGATGTCATTGCCCAGGGCACCAGCCAGTACGGCATGCAGACCTTCGACCAGAGCCTCTACTTCCTCCTGGGCGAAGGGCTCATCACCGTCGAGGAGGCCCTGAAGCGGGCCACGAACGTCGGCGAATTCAAGCTCAAGCTCGAAGGCATCAACTCCACGGCCGACATGTCCCGCTCCAACATGGAACGCGGCATGGCCATCAGCTCCGGCAGCGGCCGGGAAGCGGGTGGCTCCCTGGCGGCGCCACCCGTCGCCGTCCCGCCGCCCCTGGGCAACCCTCCCCCGGTGCCGACCCAGATCTCCCCTCAGCAGCCGCCACTGCCACCGGACTTCAAGATCCCCCTGGGACGCTGATCAGCGGAGCCAGGGCTCCAACAGGAGCAGGGCCGCGACCATGAGGGCGTAAACGTTTACGGCGTGAAACATCGCCCTGCCCTCTCGGGGCTCGTCCAGAAAAAGCTCCCGGCCACCCCCCAGAAGGATCAGATTGGCCAGGCCCAGAAGCGTCAAACCCATTGGGCTGAGGACCAGCCCAGCGACGGGGATCATGGCGGAGGCGGAGGCCAGGAGGAGGATCCAGACGAAGGTCAGGCGCGCCAAGCCTCGTCCAGAAAGCCTCTGATCCAGGGTTGGAAATCCCCCCCGGGCATAGTCCTGACGATACATGAGCACGAGAGCCCAAAAATGGGGCACCTGCCAGAGGAAGATCAGGAGCCCGAAAGCCAGGACCGAAGCCTCGAAGGGCCATCGACCGGCCGCCATCCATCCGATAAAAGGGGGAATGGCGCCCACAAGGGCCCCCGGAAGGACCGCCCAGGGCGTTCGCCGCTTCATGGGCGTGTATACGCCGTTGTACCAGACCAGGGTCAGCAGGCCCGCCAAGGCGGGGCCCAAACCAAAGCAGGCCAGCCCCCCCAGGCCTGCGGCCACCAAGACCCCGACCCCGATCCAGGCCCCGGCCAGGGATATCCTTCCGCAGGGCAGTGGTCGATGCCGTGTCCGCTCCATCTGCGCATCGAAGGCGCGCTCCTGAATCTCGTTCAGTCCGGCGGCTCCCATGGCCAGGAGGAGGGTGGCCCCAGCAAGGGCGAGGCAGCCCCCACCCCAGGCACTCCCAGCCAGGCGGTACCCAATGAGGGCCGTGAGGGCAGAGGCCAGGGCGATGGGCAGTTTGGTCAGGACTGCCCAATGGCGGAGGAGGCTCAACCCCCCTTCCGCAGGAAGGACGGCCAGGGAGTCCAAGCGATAGCCCTTCACCTGGCGCCCTTGATGGTGGCGACCACGGCGTCCAGGTCCTTGGCATCCAGGGCGTAAGGGGGCATGGAGGGTGGATAACCCCGAACCGGCTGGGCCTGGGGATCCAGAATGGCCTTCCGGATCTGGGCCTCGTCCACCACCACCTGGCGCGGCTTTCCGTCGATCAGGATCTCCTCCTTGCGTCCCAGCATCCCCTTGAAGGTGGGCGCCACCATGGGCGTGCCATCCAGGGAGTGGCAGGAGAGGCAGTCATTGGCCTGCATGACCTTGATGCCAGGGTCCATGGCCTGGGGAGGTGCCGTGGATCCCTGGGCCAGGGCTTTCCGCCCAGGTTCGGGGGCGCTCTCGTCCCCGAAGTACCAGGCCTTGAACTCATCCTCGGACACCACCACGACCTTGGAGAGCATCACCGAATGGCTCACACCGCAGATGACCGTGCACTCGATATCGAAGGCCCCCAGCTTGGTGGGTTCGAACCAGGTGGTGTTCACCCTCCCGGGCACCGCATCCATCTTGAGACGGAAGGCCGGGACAAAGAATCCGTGGATCACATCGGCGGACCGGATCTCCACCTTCATGGGTTTGCCCAGCACGGCATAGAGCACCCCGGTCTGCTTGCCGTTGGGGTATTTGAAGGACCAGCTCCACTGGCGACCTGTTGCCTCCACCACCATGGAATCCCTGGGGGCGGAGCGCATGTAGTCGAAGTTGGTCCAACCGAAGTAGAAGATCGCCAGGAAGATCGC
Source organism: Holophagaceae bacterium (assembly GCA_017859955.1). GTDB lineage: Bacteria > Acidobacteriota > Holophagae > Holophagales > Holophagaceae > Holophaga. The sequence continues at coordinate 13,750 of JAFNAB010000032.1, read as the reverse complement.
TCCGGTGATGACCGTCCAGGTGATTTCCAGTGGGGTGCTTCCCTCGATCTGATCCGCGACAGGGTGCCGCTTCCGGCTGTACCGGATCACAAAATAGATCATGGCCAGGGTAATGATCAGCAGTACCAGGACAGAAATCCCCAGCACAGCCAGGAAAACGAGGTCTGAGCGCTGGGCCGAGGTCGAGGCTTGGGTCATCCAGTCCATGGGACCTCCTAGCGAAACGCCACATCGGAAAACATGAGCGCGAAAAAGATCAGCAGGGTGCCCAGGGCCACAAAGACCACCCCCTTGAGCAGGGGGCCCTCATAGCGCAGGTGCATGAAGAAGTAGAAGACCAGCGCTGCCTTGAGGGGGGTCAGCGTGAGCAGCCCCCATACGGCGGCCCCCTGCCCCAGGTGGCTGAGGCCCACCAGGGCGAGGGTGAAAATCACCAGGCAGACCCAGACCGCGATGAAGGTGCCGTAGCCGGGGTGGCCGTGCTCGGAGGAGGGATGGGAGGTATCCATTCAAGCCGCCAGGTAGAAGAGGGGAAGCAGGAAGATCCAGATGACATCCACCAGATGCCAATAGAGGCCGCCGTTTTCCAGGAGGGTGTCGCCCATTCGATCCCCTTGATGCAGAGGAAGACCAGGCCCAGAAGCACCGTGCACCCCACCAGGATCCTGGACCAGAGTTCCTGCCCCCGCTGCATGGCCACGATGCCGAGGGCCATGCTGAGGCTGCTGGTCAGCAGGATGAAGGTATTGGTCACGCCCAGGGTGGCATTGAGCTCAGCCCCGGCATGGTGGAACTCCACCGGATAGCGGGCCCGCATATAGGAATAAGCTATAAATAATCCACCAAAGAGCAGGATCTCCGTCACCAGGAAGAGCCACATGCCCAGCTTGGAACCGAAATCGTCCCGATGCTCAACCATGGTGACCTCCCTTCCGGAACTCGTAGGGGCCATGGTCGATTACCGGGATCTCCTCAAAATTCTCCTTGATGGGAGGGGATGGCAGTGTCCATTCCAGGGTCACGCCGCCCCAGGGATTCCCCTCGGCGCGAGGCCCCTTCCGGGCCGCCCAGATCAGGGCCACCAGATAGATCACCAGACCCAGGGCCAGAAGCCAGGAGCCCACCGTGACCACCTGGTGCCCAGCGTGAAACATGGGCAGATGCTCAAAGTAGCGGCGGGGCATGCCCTGCATTCCCAATACCAGCATGCCGAAGTAGAGCATGTTGAAGCCCACAAAGAGGGGGAACCAGGCCGCGATGATGAGCTTCTTGGAATACATCCGCCCGAACATCTTGGGGAACCAGTAGAGCAGGGCCGCAAAGAAGGCAAAGCCCGTCCCGCCGAACATCACGTAATGGAAGTGCCCCACGATGAAGTAGGTGTCGTGGACATGGACATTGATGGAAAGGGCCCCCTGCATGACCCCGGTGAGTCCCCCGATGCAGAAGAGGAAGATGAAGGTGAGGGCGTAGAAGAGAGGGGGCTGGACGTCGATGGAGCCCTTGTAGAGGGTGCTGACCCAGTTGAACACCTTGATGGCGCTGGGAATGGCCACGATCATCGTCAGGAGCGAGAAGACCATGTTGGCGAACTCACTCATGCCGCTGGTGAACATGTGGTGGGCCCATACCAGGCTCCCGACCCCGGCGATGCTCATGCTGGAGAAGGCGATGGCCGTGTACCCGAAGATGGGCTTGCGACTGAAGGTGGGCATGATCTCCGAAATGGCCCCCATGGCCGGCAGGATCATGATGTAGACCGCCGGGTGGCTGTAGATCCAGAAGAGATGCTGGTAGAGGAGCGGATCGCCCCCCTTGGTGGGGTCGAAGATGCCGATGCCGAAAATGCGCTCCAGCATCACGAGGATCAGGGTGATGGCCAGTACCGGGGTGGCCAGGATCTGGATCCAGGAGGTGGAGTACAGGGACCAGCAGAAGAGGGGCATGCGGAACCAGGACATCCCTGGAGCCCGCAGGCGGTGGATGGTGGTGATGAAGTTGATGCCGGTCAGCATGCTGGAGAAGCCCAGGATGAAGGCCGCGAAGACCGCCAGGGTGACATTGGTGCCGGTCTGGAGACTGAAGGGGGCGTAGAAGGTCCACCCGGTGTCCGGCGCCCCGCCCCCGGTGAAAAGGGAGAGGAGGGCGAGGATGGCCCCGGCGATGTAGAAATACCAGCTCGCCAGGTTCAGACGGGGAAAGGCCACGTCCTTGGCCCCGATGAGGATGGGCAGGAAGAAGTTGCCGAAGACCGCGGGCAGCCCCGGCACCACGAACAGGAAGATCATGATGACGCCGTGGACCGTGAAGAGGGCGTTATAGGTCCGTGCCGTCACCAAGTGGTGAAAGGTATCCAACTGCACGAGGCGCATAAGGACACCTACCCCGACACCCACCATGAAGAAGGCCAGCATGGACCAGAGGTAGAGGATGCCGATGCGCTTGTGGTCCGTGGAGGTCAGCCAGGCCATCAGGCCTCTGCGGGGACCCTCGTCCACGAGGAAGCCCAAATCGGCTGAAGTGGTGCTGCTGTTCATAGGCGATCCCCATGGTTGCGACGGGACTTGCGGCGGCTGGAAATGACCAGGACGGCGACGAAAAGGGCGACAGCGAGAATCGTGAGGACGGCCACCAGGCGGGTGGCGCTGAACACGTAGTTCTTCCCGGCCGGATCCGAGGTGTAGCAGAACTTCAACCACTTGTTGACCGAGGGGCGGGCCTCGCCCCGGGCCGCCTCGGTGATGGCCATTTGAAGCTCCGCTGGCAGATAGTTCACGCCGTACATGTAGCGTGTGATCTTCCCCTTGGGCGATAGGATCATGAGCACCCCGGCGTGGGCGAAGCTGTCCCCTTCCCGCTTGAATCGGAAGCCCACCGAATCGCAGACGGCTTTGGTGTCAGCGGCCTTGCCCGTCAGGAAGCGCCAGGCCGTGGGCGGGAAGGGCCGGGTCATTTCCTTGAGGAAGTTGCTGCGCTTCTGCCAAGCCATTTCCGGAGTATCCCGCTCATCGAAGCTGACGGTAATGATCTGGAAGTCCTTGCCGGGCTCGGCCTGGACCAGATTGGCCACCTCCAGCACCCCGATGAGCTGGGGCGTGCAGATGCCGGAACATCTGAAGTAGTTGAGGGTGAGGATGGTGGGCTTGTCGATGAGGCTCCCCAGTTTGACGGGCCTGCCGTCTTCATCGTTCAGCACCACCTCGGCCAGGACTGGCTGGCCCAGCTTCTCCTCGACCCCCGCCTCCAGCGGCGTATAGGCCTTCTGGGCCTGGAGGGGAACCAGGCTGAGGAAGAGTGGCAGCAGCCAGGCCATCCGTTTCATGGAAAGACTCCAAAGGGAAAGGGGCTTCATGGCTTCACCAAGGCCCGGTGCAGCGCCCCCCACTCCTCCCGGGAGTAGGTGGCCACCGCAGGAGAGAAGCCATTCCCAGGGAGACCCTGGGAAAGGGCCGAAGCCAGGCGCTCAGAGCTCTGGCGCCAGCCCGGCAGGAGGGCCAAGGTCTGGGCGGCCCGCTCGGGATCCAGGACGGCAGCCCGGACTGCCGGATCACGGAGATCGAGCCTCGCAACAGGCTGGGACTCCTTCGCAATCAGGGTCAGGGCCTTGGCCACCGGAACGCGGTTCGGGATGGTTTCCCCGGCGGTGGCGAAGAGCCGGGCCAGACCTTCCAAGGCCTTTGGGTCCTCCGGAGCCCGCTCGAAGCGCCCCTGGGACTGGACCACATGCACCAGGGCCATGCGATCCCGCTTGCTGAGGTAGTTGTAGGAGACCATGGAGGATCCGGGAACCCCCTTCTCCAGGGTCTGGAAGATTGCCGGGATGCCCGGGCCATTCTTCCAGCCTTCCTTCTGAGTGAATCGACGGGGGGCAGGATTGAGCCCCTTGGCACCGGGCCCGTCCCCCTGCCCTTCCGCCCCGTGGCAGGTGGCGCAGGTTTGGACATAGATGGCCTTCCCCCGGGCCATCAGCTCGGGATTGGGGCTCATCACGGTCCTGGGATCGATGGGAGGAACGGTACGCCCCTTCTCCGCCAGGTAGGCCGTGGGGTCCAGCCAACCGGACTGGCCCTGGGGCGCAGCCACAGGCACCTCGGCCGCCGGAGCGTTGGCGTTGCGGGTCCCGGGCACGATGAGGAAGGCGAAAAGGGTCAGGATGCAGAGGAAGAGCGCCACCACCAGCAGGGCGGAGAGCAGTCGCCGGAGTTCGGAGGGGGAGAGGTAGCGCTCGATCATAGGCGGAACTCCAAGCCCTGCTTCAGGAAGGCGTCACCCACCGGCAGGTCCGCCCCAAGCTCCCGGACCCTGCGGACCCAGAGGAAGGCCCCTCCCAGGAAGAAGAGGGCGAAGCTCAGTTCCGGCCAGGACAGGACGGGGTTCGGCATGAGAACGGGGAAGATCAGCCAATAGAGGTCCAGCATATGGGCCGCGAGCATGGACCAGGCCACCCAGTGGAGGCGGCGGCCCGCCTGCTTGGCATCCCGGGTGAGCAGGGCGAAGAAGGGGATCACGAAGTGCAGGAGCCCCATGAGGATCACGACGGCCAGCCAGCCCCCCTGGGTCCGCTTCTGGTACCAGACCACCTCCTCCGGCAGATCGGCGTACCACATGAGCATGTACTGGGCGAACCCGATGTAGGCCCAGAAGACCGTGAAGGCGAAGATGAAGCCGCCCAGGTTGTAGAGATGATCCCTCCGCACCTCCGGAAGCCGACCCCGCCCCTGGAGGTGGAGCACCATGAGCAGGGTGCCCGAGAGGGCGGACAGGAAGGCCCCCGCAAAGAGGTAGATGCCAAAGATATCGCTGTACCACTCCGGCTCGAGCCCCGAGATCCAGTCGAAGGCCACCGCCGTGATCCCCAACCCGAAAAAGGCCATGGCCAGGGGTGCGAAGCGCCGGGCACGGACATTGAACTGGGGATCCCGGCTCTCATCCTGGCGCAGAGAGCCCTTCACCAGCACACTCAGGGCCAGCAGCCAGGCCAGGAAGCACAGGGCCACCCGCAGTGAGAAAAAGGGCAGTCCCAGCCAGAAGGCCTTCCCCGCCAGCAGCTTGTTGGCCAGGGCTTCGGGGCGGGCCCCGGGGTAGAGCACCGGGACAGCACCCAGGGCGATCATGCCAACCGGCACCAGGGGCAGGAGCAGGGTCGACAGCCGCTCAGGAATGCGCCGGATGGGCACGCTCCAGCGGGAGGAGACCAGGTGTTCAAGGGCCACCATGAACATGGACCCAAGGGCCAGGGTGAGCAGGAAGACGAACCACAGCACCCAGTTGAGCCAGAACCGCGCGGGCCCGGCCACGAAATAGACTGCCAGGATGCCCAGCAGACCCAGCAGGGTGACACCCCAGAGACGCTTGGCGCTCAGGCTCATGGCTTGGTCTCCTCAAGATCCGAGTCCTTGGCGTTCTGGGCCCGCTGGAGGACGCGCACATAATGGATAGACGCCCAGCGATCCTCCTCGGGCATATCCGCGGCGTGGGAGGGCATGGCGTTCTTCCCCATCACAATGGCCCAGTAATACCGGCCATCCGGAGCCTTGCGGAATTCATCCGAAACCAGGTTGGCGGGCTTGGCGTTGTAGGCTGCAGTCAGAGCCGGCACCCCATCCCCCAGGGGGCCATGGCAGACCGCGCAGCGATTCGTGTAGGCCTCCCTGCCCCTTTCCAGGTTCTCCCGGGTGCGTGGAAGAGGATTCACCAAGCCGTTGGCCTCTTCCGGGGTCCGGGGGCCCATGGGGAGGTAGCCCCGGGCCACGGTGCCCGGCACCGGGGACTGCATCCCGTGGCCATCCTTGAAGAAATGGCTGGGCTTGTAGGGGTTGAGTTTGGCCTGCTCCTGCATGTGGGACATGGGAGGCAGCAGCGGGAAAAGCTTGATGGCCGCGAACATGAGCCCTCCAGCCACCACGCAGGCCACCACGATCCCCCCGAGGGCCCGCAGGATGAAGGCGGCGTCCAGGATTTCCGCCCGGGCAGGCAAAGACAGGACTTCAATATCCTTGGCCCCGGCAGCGCTCAGCAAGGCGGTAGCGGCTTCAGGATCCAGACTTCCGCCCTCCGCCTCCACCGAAAGGGCGAAGCGATCCCGGGTGATGCCCTGGATGGCCCTGGAGGAAAGCACCGGATGCCCGAAGAAGGGGAGTCGATTGAGCAGGAAGAGCATCCCCAGCCCGGCCGTGAAGGTGGCGAAGAGCACCATCAGCTCGAACATGATCGGCACGAAGGCCTGCCAGGAGAAGGGCGCCTTGCCGCCGGTGATGACCGGGTAGTCCACCGCGCTCATCCACCCCTGCATGGCGAGGGCCACAATGGCCCCCAGGAAGGCCATCACCACGACCATTCCCGCCAGGGGTGAGCGGCGCAACTGGAGCGCCTCGTCCAGGGCTGGGCCCCCGGCAGGATGCCCTTCACCTCGGTGGTGGCGATGACCGGCAGGACCCGGGCGAAGATCAGGACCAGGGTGAAGAAGAGCCCCAGGGAACCGAAGAGGATGCCGAAGTCAACCAGGGTGGGCTTGTAGATCCGCCAGGCCGAAGGGAGATAGTCCTGGTGCAGGGAGATGACGATGATGACGAAGCGCTCGAACCACATGCCCACGGTCACGCCCACCGCCACCAGGATCATCCAGAAGTAGGAGGTGCGGCAGCGCTTGAACCAGAGCAGCTGGGGTATCACCACGTTGCAGGCGATGGTGAGCCAGCCGGCCCAGCCGTAGGTGCCGGAGATGATGTTGATGAAGGTGTGGTGGAGGTACTCGTTCTGGCTGTACCAGGCCGTGAAGCCCTCCATCAGGTAGGCGTAGCCCATGAGGCAGGACATCCCCAGGATGACCTTGTTCATGACCTCGAGGTGGTAGTCGGTGATGAGGTTCTGGAGGTCCATGGACTCCCGCACCACGATGAGCACCATCACCACCATGGCGAAGCCAGCAAAGATGGCGCCCACCACGAAGTAGGGCGGGAAGATGGTCATGTGCCAGCCCGGCACCAGGGAAGTGGCGAAGTCGAAGGAGACGACGCTGTGCACCGACAGCACCAGCCCCGTGGCCAGCCCCGCCAGGAGCAGGTAGGCCTTCTCGTAGTGCTGCCAGTGGGAGCCCGCCCCCCGCCAGCCCACGGCCAGCACGGTGTAGATGGGCTTGCGCCACTTGCAGGTGGTGCGATCCCGCAACGAGGCGATATCCGGCACCAGTCCCAGGTACCAGAACATGGCGGACACCGCGAAGTAGGTACTGACCGCGAAGACGTCCCACAGGAGCGGGGACCGGAAGTTGGTCCAGAGGGCCCGCTGGTTCGGATAGGGGAAGAGCCAGAAGGCCAGCCAGGGGCGTCCCACATGGATCAGGGGGAAGAGCCCGGCGCACATGACCGCGAAAATGGTCATGGCCTCGGCGAAGCGGGCGATGGCGTTCCGCCACCGCTTCCGGAAGATGAAGAGGATGGCGGAAATCAGGGTTCCGGCGTGGCCGATGCCCACCCAGAACACGAAGTTGATGATGTCGAAGGCCCAGAAGACCGGGCTGTTGTTGCCCCAGACCCCGATGCCCGTTGCGACGGTGTAGCCGATGAAGCCCATGCCGATGGCGGCGATGAGGGATGTGCAGGCGATGGCCACGAACCACTTGAGGGGCGGACGGCGTTCGGGAAAGGCCAGAACCTGGTCATCCAGGGAGCCGGGGGTCACGGTGCCCATGGTGAGGGCGGGTTCCCGCAGGACCTCGGGCAGTGTCAGCTGATCACTCATGACTTCCCTCCCCGAAGGGGGTTGCGGAGAGCGGCGAGGTAGGTGATCGCCGGGCGGACACCCAGTTCCTCCAGGACCTTGTAGCCCCTGGGATCCTCTGCCAGGTGGACCACCCGGGAATGGGGATCCTTGAGGTCGCCGAAGACGATGGCCCCGGCGGGGCAAGCCGCCACGCAGGCCGGGGTGATGTCCCCGTCCTTCAGGGGCCGCTTCTCCAGCTTGGCCCGGACCCGGGCGTCCTGGATGCGCTGGATGCAGAAGGTGCACTTCTCCATCACGCCCCGGGGGCGGACGGTGACCTCGGGATTATGGGCCAGGAGCTCCGGCTCCTTCTTGGCATTGTTGAATTCCAGGAAGTTGAAGCGCCGCACCTTGTAGGGGCAGTTGTTGGCGCAGTACCGGGTGCCCACGCAGCGGTTGTAGACCATCTGGTTGAGGCCATCGGGGCTGTGGTTGGTGGCGTTCACCGGGCAGACGTTCTCGCAGGGGGCGTGATCACAGTGCTGGCACATCATGGGCTGGTGCGCCGCCCGGGGATTGGCGGGATCGCCGTCGTAGTAGCGGTCGATGCGCAGCCAGTGCATCTCCCGGCCCCTGGCCACCTGCTCGGGGCCGACGATGGGGATGTTGTTCTCGCTCTGGCAGGCCAGGACGCAGGTGCTGCAGCCCACGCAACGGTTGAGGTCCACCACCATGCCCCAGCGCTGTTCTCCGAAGACCTGGGGCGGGTAGAGGGAAGGAAGTTCATGGGCGTGATGGTTCCCGTGAGCCGTCTCCCCGGCCTCCTGGATCCGCAGGATGTCCCGCCCAGCCAGGCGGTGATGCCCCTGGGTGCGGGGCAACTCCCGCCGCGATCCGAGTCTGCGGAGCTCGACCCCCAGCCGCAGGCCGCTACCCGAGGGGTCCAGCAGCGGGAAGGCGTTGAACCCCACCCCCTTGGCCACCCGTCCGTGCGCCCTCCCGTAGCCCAGGGCCAGGGAAAGGACGCCTGGCGTCTGACCGGGCTGGATGCAGACCGGAAGCTCCAGGTGCTCGGCCCCGGCATCCATCCGCACCAGGTCCCCATCCTCTAGGGAGAGTCTGCGGGCGTCCTCCAGGGACAGCATCAACGGGTTGCCCCAGACCGTCTTGGACACCGGCTCCGGCAATTCCTGAAGCCAGCCGTTGTTGCCATAGCGCCCATCAAAGACCCGGCGGTCCGGCTCCAGGAGAAGCTCGAAACCGGCAGGTACGGGCCCCGGAGCCGGGAAGCTCCGATCCGGGCTCTGGGGGGGATGGATCGGCGAAGCGACCTTGACCAGGCCGTCGTGCAGAGCAGCCTCGAAATAGCGGTCAAAGGGCACCGAAGCCCCGGAAACCTGCACCTCCCGACGCCACCGCTCCTTCAGGTACGTGAGGTAATCCGGACTCGAAGCCTTGCCCAGGCCACGAAGCAGTGCCAGAAGCACGTCCTCGCCCTGACGGGTGTCATAGAGGGCGCCCACCACCGGCTGCTGAAGGGCCAGGTGCCCGCCGGGGGCGGCATGGTCGCCCCAGGCCTCCAGCCAGTGGTGCTCGGGGAGCAGGAGGGAACAGACCGCCGAGGTCTCGTCCTCCCGCAGCCCCATCCAGCACCGGAAGGGGACCCGGGCCAGGGCCTTCTTCCACCGCCCGGCTTCCGAAGAGGCATAGAGCGGGTTGCAGCCCCAGAAGATCACGCCTCCGTAATGCCCGGCCTCGAGGCGGACCAGGGCCTGGGCGGGGACCAGCCCGGAGGGCTTCCCCTCCGGCTCGAAGACCAGCCCAAGGGTCCCCAGCTGACGATTGAGAGCATGGACAGCCCGATGGGCGGCTTCCGGCAGAACCGCTCCGCAGAGCACCAGGGCCCTGGGCCCGGCGGCCCGCAGCTCCTGCACCAGGGCCTTCCAGAGCCTAGCATCCACCTCCGGCGGCGCCGGTTCGGCCCCTGGGCCTTCCCTCAGGGCCGCACCCAGAGCGGTGGCAAAGGCCGCAACCCGGCTGGGCCTGAGGAGCAGACGGTGATCGGCGTTAGCCCCCGTAAGGCTCATGGGACCTTCGGCCACCCAGAGGCGCAGCATCGCCTCCCCGGGCTCCCGGCGCTTCGCATAGGCCTCGATGAGGCCCGGGTCGTCCCCCGTGAGGAAATCGGCCCCCAGGGAGAGCATTACCTGGACCTGGTCCAGCCGGGGCTTCCAGGCCCGCAGGTCCTCCGGGGCCTTCGGTAGGCCCTCACTGACAAGCAGATCCAGGCCGGGCAGGGCCTGGGTGAGTTCCCGCAGAAGGTGCAGGCGCGTCGGAGAGGCTGAAGCACCGGTGACCAGCAGAAGAGGCTTGCCGCTTCGGCATTCCTGACCGAGGCGCTCCATGGCCTTGTCCCAGGCGATGGCCTTGCCATCGGCCAGGGGACCCCTCAGGCGATCGGGATCATAGAGTCCAAGCAGATCCGCTGTGGCCCGCAGGGGCGCCTTCCCCCCCAGGTCATGGCCCGAGACGTGGATCGGACGGCCCTCCCGGGTCCGGACCAGGACCGGGTAGGCCCGCCCGGCCTCGGAGAAGGTGCTGGCATAGAGGTTGGAAACCCCGGGCACAACTTCCGTGGGACGCCTGGTGTAGGGCACCAGGGGTACGCCCTTGCGGTCACAGGCGACGGTGGCGGCCAGGGCGGCCGAAGCCCCCATCAATTGCAGGAAGTTCCGGCGACTCACCCCAGGCCGGGGCGCTTCGCAGGCATCGGCTGGGAATTCGCCCTGCTCATCACATAAACCTGCACGTTCCTCCAGGGAACGCCACTGGCGCGGGGTGGGATCAAGGGGATTCAGGTCCATGGTCTCGCTCCGTCCTTCACCGATGACAGGCATTGCAGTGCTCAGGCCCCTTGCGGATCGGGGAGTCCTTGGGGAGCGCCGCCTTGGGATCGCGGTGGCAGCCCAGACAGTTCCCCATCCTCATGGACATCCTCAGGGAGACCTGGCTCATGGTCTGGACTTCGCCATGACAGGTCTGACAGGCAACTCCGGCCGCCACATGGGGTCCGTGATCAAAGTAGACATGGTCAGGCATGGCGTGGACCCGGTTCCAGACCAGGGGCTGCCCAGTGCGCTGGAGTTCCGCCAGCCGCTGGATGGCCGGACGGTCCGTCCGGGTCACCTGGTGGCAGTTCATGCAGAGCGATACCGCGGGCACCCCGGCCATCCGGGATCGGTTCGCCCCGGAATGGCAGTGGAGGCATGGAATCTTGAGTGTTCCAGCGTGGAGGGCGTGAGAGTAGGGGATCGGCTGGGGCACGCTAAGACCCTGGGCATAGCGGTCGGGCTGGGCGAACCAGCCCACCAGAAGGACCGTGGCAAGCAGAGCCAGGATGCCAAGGGGCAGGACGAAGCGTAGGGCGCGATCTAGTCCGTGCATGCAAGGGCTCTCCGGAAGGCAATCTAGAGGTTTATCACCAGTCTTCGATGCGGGAAATAGCATCGTTGTCACACCAAGTGCATCGGCCGGCGCTCGAGGAACCCGAGTTCAGACGCTTTCACCCCCGCCAGGTGGAGCTACCCCTTGATACGAGGCTAGGTGACCGATATTCTATCAATGTTGCTTTAGCAATAACCTCCCTCCCGAGGGTGAAACCGCATGCGGATTCATGTCAGGAGGTGGGTCACTCGCAGTCCGGAGGTGCACATGGGATCCAACCGAGCATTGGCTTCACTCCTCATGGGGCTTTGCACCGTGATGAGCGCGGAATCCCCGAGAGTCCACCTGACCCTGCAGGAGGCCCTGAAGACAGCTCTGGACCAGAACCCCAGGGTCCATCAGTCCATCCTGGCCCTGGCTGCCAGCTCCGAAGACCGCAGGATGGCCGCTTCGGCCCTCCTGCCCCAGGTCTCCGCCGAAGCATTCGGGCAGCGGAACAAATACAACATGGACGCCATGCTGGGCATGCGGGAACCGGGCAATCCGACCATGGTCGGTCCTTACACCTGGGGACAGGCTCGCCTTCAGGCCCAGGCCACCCTCTTCGACCTGAACACCTACCAGCGCTGGAAGGCCTCCCGCCACGCCGAGGATTCCGCCAGGGCCCAGACCCGGGTGGTCCGGGAGGAAGTCGCTGCCCTGGTGGTCGGCCAGTACCTGCGGGCCCTTCGGGCCGACGCCTCAGTGAAGGCCTCCCAGTCGCGGGTGGAGCTGGCGAAAGCCCTCGAGAAGCTGGCGGAAGACCAGCAGAAGCATGGCATCGGCACCCGGCTGGACACCCTGCGGGCCCAGGTCCGGCTCCAGGTCGAACGGCAGTGGCTCATCCAGGCCCAAACCCAGGCCATCACCTCCCGGGCTGGCCTCGTGAAGCTCCTGAACCTCGAGCCCCAGACCGAACTGGAGCTGACCGACACCCTGGCCAATCCCGCCATCCCATCCCAGGCCTTCCAGGCCGCCTTCGACGCTGGCCTCCAGAAGCGCCCGGAGATCCAGGCCCTGGATGCCCGAGCAAAGGCCGCCACGGCCATGCAGGATGCCGTCAAGGGCCTGAGATATCCCTCCCTGGTGGCCACGGGCGCCTACGGCTCCACCGTTCTCCGCCCCGAAAACTGGGCCGACACCTACCAGCTCACCCTTGCCGTCAAGGTGCCCCTCTTCACCGGCGGTCTCATCTCCTCCAGGGTGGCCAAGGCCAAGGTCGAGCTCGACGAGGTGAAGGAGGCCCGGCGCGAAGTCCAGTCCCAGGTCGGACTGGAAGTCCACATGGCCCAGGCTGAAATGGACGCAGCCCGCAGCGAAGTGGAAACCGCCAATCTGGCGGTGAAGCTCGCCGAGGAGGCCCTGCTCCAGGCCCGGCACCGCTTCGAGGCAGGGGTGAGCAACAACGTCGAACTCATCAACGCCCAGGACGATCTGGCCAAGGCCAATGACAACCAGATCAGCGCCCTCTATCGCCTCAACCAGTACCGCGCCGATCTGGCCAAGGCCACGGGTGAGCTGGAATCCCTTTTCGCACGCTGACGGAGTACCCATGAGCCCCGAGATCACCCCGAACGACACGCCCATCGAGACTGGGAATGTGGGCAAGGTTCTGGTGGAGGACAACCAGCCCGTGAAGGAGGGTCAGTCCCTGGTGGACCTGGACCCCAGGGATCTCCAGGCCAAGGTGGACCAGGCCAGGGCAGCCCTGGTCCAGGCCCAGTCCCAGGTGGAGGTCGCCAAGGCTGAGCACCTGCGGGCGACGGTCTCCTACGCCCAGGCCAAAGGCTCAGACCTGGAAGCCGCCCAGGCCACCCTGGAGGCACGCCGCTCCAGCTATGAGAAGGCCAAGGTCGACTACCAGCGCATGACCCCCCTGGCGGAACGCCAGGAGATCTCGGCCCTGTCCTATGACGCCTACCGGAACCAAGCCGAAGTCAACGAAGGAGAGTGGAAGGTCGCCCAGCGCCGCCTCAACTCTCTGCGCCAGGAAGCCGAGGCCCGGAAGGCCAACGTCGCCGCCCAGGAAGCCCGGCTGGCACAGGCTCAGGCGGGCATTGCCCAGGCCAAGGCCAACCTCGAAGCCCTGGAGCTTCAGCTCAGCTACACCAGGATCACAGCCCCGGTGGAAGGCGTGGTCACCCGGAAGTTCGTGGAAACGGGTCAGGTGGTCCAACCGGGCCAGGGCATGATGACCCTGGTCCCCCTGCATCAGACCTGGATCACCGCCAATTATAAGGAGACCCAGCTCGCCAAGGTCCACCCGGGCCAGGAGGTCGAGATCAAGGTGGACATGAACGGGATGGTGCTTAAGGGCAAGGTGGATTCCATCGCCGGTTCCACCGGGGCCCGCATGAGCCTCCTCCCCCCGGAGAACGCCGTCGGCAACTTCGTGAAGGTGGTGCAGCGCATCCCCGTGAAGATCCGCATCGACGAGGAGGATGCCAAGAAGGTCCAGCTCCGCCCCGGCATGAACGTCGAAGCGACCATCCTCACCAAGTAGAGCCCCATGACCCAAACCCACCCGCACCGCCAGATCAATCCGTGGCTCATCGCCATGGTGGTG
>JAFNAB010000220.1 GCA_017859955.1 Holophagaceae bacterium | reverse complement strand
ACCTTCAATGCAGCGGGAGATGACGGTAATGCTCTGGCCACCCCGGGGATCCAGAAACACGGTGGCGCGGCTTTCGTACCGCAGATACGTCCCGTCCTTGCGCTTCATCCGATGTTCCAGCGGAGGGGAGCTGCCCACCGCCAGGGCCTTGGCCATGACCTCCCGGTGGGTCAGGGCCTCCTCGGGGGTGATGATGCCCACTTCCGAAGGCAGACGGCCCAGACACTCGTCAGGGGTGTAGCCCAGTTCGTGCCCGAAGTGGCTGTTCATGAAGGTCAGCCGTCCCTCGTTGTTCACCTCGCAGACGAGGTCCCGGACCCCGGAGATGCACTTGAGGAAGCGCTCCCGGTTCACCTGGACGAGGTGCTGGGTCTCCGACAGCCTGCGCTTCAGCCTTCGGATCACCAGCAGTGCCGCCCCCAGAAGCAGGAGCACGGCCAACAGAATGGTGAGTGCGAGGGGCAGGGGCATGGCGGACCGGGGTGGAGGACTTGTTTCCTCATCGACGGTCCAGGGCTGCGGATTGAACTCCTGCGGCTTTTGTGGGCAACCGTGTCGCCCGCCTTTTAGTCCAGGGCTCCCGGCAATCCTTCGATCACATCCCGGGCCCCCACTCCGAATCTGGCATTGCTGATCCAGTCCAGGCCTTTTGGCAGCCCTTCCAGGGCCTGCCGGACCCAGGTCCGGTGACCCACCACGGGGCGGGGGATGGCCCTGGGACTGATCTCCTCGTGGGTCTGGAGGGCCTCTTCCAGGCCCGGCAGCCAGTGGCGGAGGTGCCGTTCGGTCCAGGTCCAGTCCTTGGGGGTCTGGGGTTCAGGATCATTCCAGAGGGTCGAATCCCCGATGAAGCTGCGGAGCTGCATGAGATCGGAAGGGGCCGATCCCGGATCGATCCAGGACGGCACCAGGGTGCCCAGATAGGGGCTGCCGAACTCTGGGTCGATGAGGAAGCCGAAGCCATCCTTGAAGGGGGCCAGGGGGGTGTGCCGACTGTGCCAGAGTTTGACCGAGGTATAGGGGATGGATTCCAGGGCCCGGGAACTGGCGGGAGCCAGGGGCCCCAGGAGGGCCGCCGCCTCAAAGGCCGGGAGGGCCAGGATGACCCGGCTCACTTCGCGGGTCTCCCCCTGGGCTCGGACTCGCCAGCCAGCGGGGCAGGCTTCCAGGGCAGTGGCACGCAGCCCGGTGCGGACCTGGGGGAGCTGCTCAGCCAGGCGCCGGGGCAGGCTGCCCATGCCCCCCTCGGGGACCATGAGGTGGCTGATGCCGGATTTGCGCACGCCGTTGAAGAGGCTGCCGAAGGCCTCCCATTGACGCAGCTTGGGGATGGCGTCCACGCTCAGGACCTTGGGGGGAGCCGCCAGGATGCCCGCCACCATGGGGGCCAGGAGTTCGTCAGCCATGCCCTTGCCAGCCCGCCGGGCGATGAAGTCGTAGAGCCCCTCCTCTGGTTCCGCTGGGCGCACCGGCTGGAAGGGTTCCAGGGCCATGCGCAGTTTGGTCCGGAGGGACATCAGGGGCGTGAAGGCCAGTCCCATGGGGTGGGCCGGGACCGAAATGAGCCCCTTGCCTTTGCCGACCCACCGGGCGCCCTTGCCGGGGCTGTTCAGGGGCAGGTTCAGCTCTTTGAACAGCAGATCCGTGGCACTCCCGGGGGCCACCAGAAGACCCTGGGGCCCGCGTTCCATCCGTCCAGCCCGGCCATCCAGCGTCGGCCAGGGCAGGGTCTGCATCCAGCCGCCGATCTGGTCCTCGGCCTCCCATACCTCCACGGATTCCCCCCTCCGGTGGAGGTGCCAGGCCGCGAGGAGCCCGGAGATGCCAGCGCCGAGAACGAGGGTGCTCATGGAAGTCCTTGCAGGGTGAGACGCGCCAGGGCGCGGATGAAGGCGGGATCGGTTCCCAGGGCTGGCACCCGGAGGAAGCGGGTGACGCCGCACTTCTCCGCCAACTCCCGGTATTCGATATCCAGTTCGAAGAGGGTCTCGATGTGCTCGCCCACAAAGCTGACGGGCATCACGATCACCTCCCGGCCCCCCAGCTCCTGAAGCACTGAGCCCAGGGAGGGTTCCAGCCAGGCCACGGGCCCTACCTTGCTCTGGTAGCCCAACCGGTAGCCACCGGGGATCTCCCCAAGGCGTGCCTTCAGGGCCTCCACCGTGGCCAGGGTCTCCCGCTCGTAGGGGTCCCCGCCTTCGATCTGCTTCTTGGGCAGGCTGTGGGCACTGAAGACCACCGTAGCGTCGGGGGCCTGGGCCAGGGTGGCGCGCAACAGGCCTTCCAGGGCGTCTAGGTAGCCGGGATCCGTGGCATAGGACTGGACACCCGGCAGGAGCTCCAACCCAAGGGCCTCGGCCTCACGCTGCAGTTCGCCCATGCTGGAGCCCGTGGTGGCCCGGCAGGCATGGGGATAGAGGGTCAGAGGCAGGATGCGGCGGATCCCTCGTTTCACAAGTCCCGCCAGGACATCGCGGGCCCTGGGAGCCGTGTAGCGGAAGACCGGGTGGACCTCCATGGGGTGCCCGGATTCGGCCAGGGCCTGGGCCAGGGCCTTCGCCTGGGCGAGGGTCT
>JAFNAB010000031.1 GCA_017859955.1 Holophagaceae bacterium | reverse complement strand
AGCATCATGCCCACCATCCACGGCGAGGACGCCGTGATCCGCATCCTGGACAAGGAGAATCTCAGCGAAGAGTTCAAGAGCCTGAACCTGGACATCCTGGGCTTTTCGGCCAATGAACTGTCCCGTATCCGGCGCTTCGCCAAGGAGCCCTACGGCATGTTCCTGGTGACCGGTCCCACGGGGTCCGGCAAGACCACCACCCTCTATGCCGTTCTCAGCGAAATCCGCAGCCCCGAGGACAAGCTCATCACTATCGAGGACCCCGTCGAATACCAACTGGAGGGGGTTGCCCAGATCCCAGTGAACGAGAAGAAGGGCCTGACCTTCGCCGTGGGCCTGCGCTCCATCCTGCGCCATGACCCGGACAAGATCCTGGTGGGCGAGATCCGCGATAACGAGACCGCCCAGATCGCCATCCAGTCGGCCCTCACGGGCCACCTGGTCTTCACCACCGTCCACGCCAACAACACCCTGGACGTGATCTACCGCTTCCAGCACATGGGCGTGGAGGTCTACAACTTCGTCTCCGCCCTGAACTGCATCCTGGCCCAGCGTCTGGTGCGGGTGCTCTGCCCCAAGTGCAAGCGGCCCCACCAGATCACCGCCGAGGAACTGGCCGAGAACGGCCTGGAGCCTGGCTGGGCCCAGCGGGCCACCCTCTTCGAAAAGGTGGGCTGCGTGGACTGCAACGGCACCGGCTACCGGGGACGGCAGGCCATCGTGGAATTCATGGCCATGAACGACGACATCCGGGACCTCATCACCAACCGGGCCCCCCTCAAGGAGATCAAGTCCACTGCCCGCCGCCACGGCATGCAGACCCTCCGGGAAAGCGCACTGGAGAAGGTGCGCATCGGGGTCACCACCTTCACCGAGATCAACAAGGTGACCTTCCGGGAAGGGGCCTAGAAGGTCGCCACAAGGCTGGTCGTCAGCAGCGTGTCCATCTTGCGGGCCGGGATGTAAACCTCTCCAAGGGGTGTGCTGGCATCCTGGCTGGAGGTCGCCGCAACGGCCACCAGATTGGGTCTATTCCGGTACTTGAGCTCGTAGCCCACCTTGAGGGCCAGGCTCTTGTTCAGAGAGGCCGTGAGGCTTTGCTTGAGGCAGAGCTGACTGTCGGCACTATCGGAAAGGTCCTCGATGGCACTGACTTCCAGGCTGTAGTGGGCCGAAGGGCCGATCCGCTGCTTCAGCTCGGCGTTACAGGCGGCGGTCCAGTATCCGCTTCGGGTGGCAGGGGTCTCCACGACGGGGTTCTCGTCCGTGAAGCCGAACCCCAGATCCGTTCTGAACCGGGTATTGGGCGAATCCACCAGGATGCGACCGAAGCCACCACTGCCGGCGAAGCGATCCTCCAGGCCAGTCGGGCGGTTCCGCTCCCATCCGACACCGGAGAACCAGTACCAGCGGTCATTCCGGGTCAGGCGATTGTCGTTTCGGAGGTTGAGGTAATAACTCTCGGCCGTGGTCTTCCAGGTCCGAGTCTCCGTGACCGTGGCCCCCTCCAGATCCTCACCACTGGCACTGCGGGTCACCGTTGCCGAGGCGACCTTGAGAAGCCCCGCCTTGAAAACCACTGCGGACTTGCTCCAGCGGTAGCTGCACTCGTTGGAGAACCCAAGGGTCTTGCCCTCGGAGTTACCGGAAGTGGCCACATAGGAAAGGGTCGCCACATCGGACCAGGGGCTCCGGGGCGATTCAGGGAGCGGACGCGGCACTTCAGAGGAAGCCGCTATCGGCAGCGTTGCCAGAACAAAGAGACAGAGGGAAAGATTTTTGGGCTGGATCATGTCACAGGGGCGAATGGGTTATCGCCTGGCCAAGAGTGGAGGGAACGGTCCGAACAGGTCGGCACCCTCCTAGATTGCCACAAGACGATCAGCCACCTTTGGCATCCAAACTTGAACCGGAGCGAATAAATTCCATGACCCGAGCATTCTCTGACCTCAGTGACCGTGAAATCCTCGCCCTGGCCATCAGCCAGGAGGAGGAGGATGGCCGCATCTACTCGGATCTGGCGGAAGCCCTGAAGGACAACTATCCCGCCACCGCCGATATCTTCCGGAAGATGCGGGATGAGGAGTCCGGCCACCGCCACCAGCTCCTGAGCCTCTACCAGAACCGCTTCGGAGACCACATCCCCCTGATCCGCCGCCAGGACGTCAAGGGCTTCGTGGATCGCCGCAACTTCTGGATGGGGGAGATCATCCACCCCGAGACCGCCCGGCGGCAGGCGGAGCTCATGGAGTTCGAGACTCGCCGTTTCTACGAGACGGCTGCCCGGAAGACCACCGATGCCAGGACCCGCCAGCTCCTGGGAGATCTGGCCGCCACGGAGGAGGGCCATCAGCACGCCTTCGCCACCACCGCCAACGAAGTCCTGGATGCCGGCGCCCTCGGTGAGGAGGAGCGAACCCGCAAGCGGCTCTTCGTCCTCCAGGTCGTGCAGCCCGGTCTGGCGGGCCTCATGGACGGCTCGGTGTCCACCCTGGCCCCCATCTTCGCCGCCGCCTTCGCCACCCACAGCAGCCATAATGCCATGCTGGTGGGCCTGGCGGCCTCGGTGGGTGCCGGCATCAGCATGGGCTTCGCCGAGGCCCTGAGCGACGACGGGAGTCTCAGTGGCCGGGGCCGGCCCTACGTCCGGGGCATGGTCTGCGGCCTCATGACCACCCTGGGCGGGATCTTCCACACCCTGCCCTACCTCATCCCCAGCTTCTACCTGGCCACCACCATTGCGGTGGCCGTGGTGGTGGTGGAACTCTTCGTCATCGCCTGGATCCGCAAGCGCTACATGGATACGCCCTTCCTCGCGGCGGCCTTCCAGGTGGTGGTGGGTGGCCTACTGGTCTTCCTGGCGGGGATCCTGATCGGCAGCGCCTAGCGGCGGACAGGGGTCACTCTCCTCTGGTCCGAAGTTTCCCCGATCGAAGACTGATAAGACCGGAGAAGGGAACCCTGGGACAGCAGGGGCACGAGGCGTTGACCAGAAGGTTTGCGGTTGTCCTCAGCTCTCCAGCAGGCGGACAGCAAGCTGCTGCCCAGCCCATTCAGCGGCTTGGCGGTCCGGGGCAAGAACAAAGCCGGTGATGATGTGCCGCCCTTCCCGGGCCGGACACTTCCCGGCATCGAAGGCCCGGGTTGGAATGAACCACCCTTCCGCGACGGGACCGTGGAGTCGCCCCACCAGGGCGTCGAAGGGCGAGGTGGCCTGAACCTGGAAGGAAAGGCTGACGGGGAGTCCCGAACGAGCCGCCGCCGAGTCGTGGAACAGCACCTGGGTGGTAGAGGAGTTGAACCGGAAATTGGGATCAAACACGATGAGCCGCCCGTCCCGGGTGCGCCCAATATCCAGCCCGGCCAGTCCCCGGAAACCACGTCGCCTGGCGGCCTCCCCGACCCTTTCGGCCAGCCGCCGTCCCTCCTCCGGCAGGGCCCAACCCGGATCGATCAGACTCCCGGACTGGTGACCCGGCGAAGCAAACAACTGCTCTGCCCCACCGAAACAGGTGGCGCCCGCGTCGACAATGCCCAGGGAAGCGCACCAGCAGCGCTCGACCTCCATGGCCTCCTCCACGATCACGGCAGGCACGTACTCGTGTCGCTCGGCCATCCAGTCCCGGGCCTCGAGAAAGGACTCGCGGTCCGGGCAGAATCGGACAGCGAAACCCCAGCCCGTCGCTAGGTCACCGGCGGACTTCAGGTAGACGGGTGCCGTCGGCTCGAAATCAGCGAGCGCCTGATGACTCAGGATCTGACGGGGAGCAAGGTGCTCGGGGGGCACAAGGTCTGCCAGAGAGGCCTTGGCGTTGAGGCTGCGCCAGGTCTCGACCGGAACCAGGTGAGCGGTGTTTGGGAAGCGTCCCTCCGGGGCGGGATAGGGCCAGAAGAAGCGTTTCCCGGCGTCAGCCAGTCCATCCGCCAGCCGCCAGGCCTCCTCCGGCGTCCGGTAGACCAGGGTCTCTTCCTCCACCGCAAGGCCTGCCCGCCGCATCAGGTCCAGCGCTGGCGGGGTAACCCCAGCCTCGTGGCGAACGGCACTGCGCCCATTGATGACCCCCAGGAGCAGGGCGGTCACCGAATCCAGGAGGTCCGGGGTATAGCCGAGCATGCGCGTCTGGTGGAGATCCGTGCGGGCCATGTAGGCAGCCTCGGGCGGAAGCAGGCCGTCCGTGAGCAGACTGGGAAGGATGGGGTCCAGGATCATGGGAGCTCCAGGAAATCCCGCAACCCCTCAGCGAGCATCCGGGTGCGCGGGGAATCCCCCGTGGAAAGGGTGGGGGTCTTGTTCGCATCCAAGAGGACGGGTCTGCCCTCATGCATGACGTAGTCGAACTTGCCGAAATCAAACCCGAGCTTTGCCCGAAGGGACTCCAGCTCCGGTGGAGGCTCCCCCAGGATGTCGAACTTCACCATGTTGCCGGCCTTGACCACCGGAGACGGCGAGAAGAGGCGATAGGTGTATCCTCGGCTGCCAAAGAACAGCCAGCCCCGGATGGCGTATAAACCGCCCTCGCGCTCCGGCAGGAAACGCTCGACCATCAGGCCGGTGTCCTCCCAGACCCAGCCCGGCACGGACTGAACCCCTGGCAGGACGGGGTATTCGGAGGGGGGCAGCCGTCGGGCAAGCCTCCAGTTGCGCCTGGCCAGCTTGCGCCGCATCCGCTCAAAAAAACCACGGTGCCCCCCCCGCCACTCAGGCAGACCGAAGGCATTCAGCAGGCCCTTGACGATCACTGGGCCATCCCAGGCGTCTCCAGGGAACACCCGGAGTTCCGAGTAGCGGTCCTTGGATATGTCCATCACCCGCCCATTCAGGAGAGGGACTCCTGCCGGGTTCTCGGGAAGGTCCCCGGCGGACAGGCGGGTCCGGTCGATATGGAGGAGGCCGAGATCCCTGTCCCGGAGGCTTCCAGGCCCGATGGAGACCTGGTACCCCGCCGCCTCCCAGAGCCGGGCGAGACGGGCGATCAGATAGGTCTCACCGAGGGGGCCAGGGGTGCATACGTGGAGATGGACGGGCATCGAAGCTCGCTGAATGTTTCCGCATAATCGCACGATAGGCCTGGGCTGTGCCAGAACGCCAGAGGCTGGGGACCTAGCGGCCGCCCAGCACGTATTCCTCAATGGCCAGGGCCACCCGCTTGGAGACCTTGACGGCCTCCACCACAGTCCTAGCCCCATGGACCACGTCTCCGGAGGCAAAGACACCCTCCCGGGAGGTCCGCCCCGACTCGTCGGTGGAGCAGAGGCCCTGGGGGTTGCGCTCAATGCCCTTGGCTGAGGCGACAATATGGTCCCGGGGCCCCTGGCTGATGGCGATGATGACGCTATCGGCCTCCATCACCTCCTCGGTGCCCTCGAGGACCGCCCACTTCGGCCCCTCCGCTCCGCCACGCTCCGTGCGCCGCACCTTGATGCCCTGGTCCAGGATCTCGACGGTGGACCGGTTGAAGAGGAACTTCACGCCGTCCATCCGGGCCATCTCAAGCTCTTCAGGAAGGGCCGACATGGTGCCGGGGTCACCGATGTGGACCACGGTGACCTGGCAGCGGCTCTTGCGGAGCGCGGTGCGGGCCACATCCATGGCCGTGTTCCCCGCCCCGATGACCACCACCCGTTGCCCCAGGGTATAGACCTCGGGGTTCTTCAGGTAATCGATGGCGTAGTGGACATGGCCCAGGGACTCCCCTTTGACGTTGAGCTTCCGGGGCTTCCACACGCCGGTGCCGATGAAGACGGCCTTGAAGCCGTCCCGGAAGAGATCATCCAGGGTCAGGGTGGGTCCGATCAGGGTGTTGGGGCGGATCTTCACCCCCATGCCCAGGAGCTTCTCCTTGAGCTTCTCCAGGAGCTCCTTGGGAAGGCGGAAACCCGGGATACCGTAGCGCATCACCCCGCCAATCAGGTCATGGGCCTCATAGATGGTGACTTCAAAGCCCTTCTGGGCCAGAAGGAAGGCCACCGTGATCCCGGCCGGGCCGGATCCGATGATGGCGATCTTGTGGCCGTTGCCCACGGAGGGACGTCCCTCGATGTGGCTCAGGTAATAGCTCGAGATGTAGTGCTCGATGTCGCTGATGTGAACCGGGCCGGCCTTCTTCCCCAGCACACAGTGCCCTTCGCACTGGGACTCTTGGGGGCAGACCAGGGAGCAGACCACGGAGAGCGGGTTGTTCTCGAAGAGCATGGCCCCGGCGGTGAGGATGTCCTCCTCCAGGAAGGCCTTGATGAAGGCGTTCACGGGAGTCTGGACGGGACAGCCCTCCTTGCACTTGGGCGCCTTGCACTGAAGGCACCGCTTGGCTTCATCGACGATGTGTGAACTCATGCAGGCGACTCCAGTCCGCAGGCTACTCTTTCGATTACTTGTCGCGGCAACCGAAAGAGTAGCCTCGAGTCCCCCGGGAGAGGGTCACAGCTTTTCAGTGCCAAGCGTCAAGAGTTCCCAGCGGCCTCCCGTGCCAGTTTGGCCCGGGTCACTCGGGAGCCCAGATAGTACCCGATGAAGCCAGCCCCGATGGCCGCCTGGAGGGCGAAGAGCAGAGAGCCGATCTCCGAACTGGGCGGCGTGATCAAGGGCCGGGCCCAGGGTTTGTAGGTGGGCGAAATCCTTGAAACCATCTCCTTTGCCTGATCATCAGCCCCCAGGAAGATTTCCACCTCCTGGCCGTCTGGACCGGGAGTCGGGCGCTTCACAAGCTTCAAGGGCAGGACCACCAGGGCCACCACTGCTAGCAGCAGAATGAGGTTTGTCCGCGTATTCATCCCTGCACTCCCTTGATATCCAGTTCCTGGAGTTCCTTGGGATTGAAACGCCGGAGCGCATTGAAGATGATCACCGTCAGCAGGCCTTCACTGATGGCGAGGGGAATCTGGGTGAGGGCGAAGACGCCCAGAAACTTCAACAACGAGGCCTTGAAGCCCCCCAGGGGATCAGGGAAGGCCATGGCCAACTGAACAGACGTTGTGACGTAGGTCAGCAGATCCCCCAGGGAGGCCGCGAGGAAGACCGAGACCCCGAAGGGCAGACGCAGCGCCCGCCCGCCTCGAAAGATCAGCCAGGCGGCAATGGGCCCCACGATGGCCATGGAGAACACGTTGGCCCCCAGGGTAGTGAGCCCACCATGGGCCAGCAGAAGGGCCTGGAAGAGGAGCACGACGACGCCGATGGGGGCCATGGCCGTGGGTCCGAAGAGGATGGCCCCCAGACCGGTGCCCGTGGGGTGGGAGCAACTCCCGGTCAGAGAGGGCATCTTCAGAGCCGAGAGAACGAAGGTGAAGGCCGCTGACACCCCCAGGAGCATGCGCTGCTCGGGACGTTCCTTGACCTGACGGTTCAAGGTCTTCACGCCGTGGGCGATGAAGGGCAGGCAGGCGACCCCCCAACCGATAGCGTGGGTGACGGGAAGAAAACCTTCCATGATGTGCATTGATACCCTCCCTCGAGGATCCGGGGGTCAGAGAGAGGATGGGCGAATGACTTGGTGCCCCCCCCTGCTCCCACGGCAGGTTATGGAATGCACAGGCCGGTCTCCGGACTTGCGAAATGGCCGGATCTGACGATCCTCCAGGGTCTTCCCGGTCTCCCAGTGATCCTGGCTGCTGGCCGCACACCCAAAGGCGTGTCGCTTACCGTTGCGGGGCAGTGCCGGACTCTCACCGGCTTCCCGAACACCATGTGCTGCTGTCCCGGAAAGGCTATCACGACCTGGTCTGACCAGTCAGGACATTTCAGCCATCCGCCGGGTTCACGGCCCTGCCGTGCGCCCGAATCTCAGAAGGTGTATTTCACCCTCATGGCCCAGGTTCTGGGCGGGATGACATGGGTTCCTCCAAAGACGCTCAAGAAGTTGTACAGACCTTTCTCGTTGAAGGCATTGAGGAGATCGGCACTCAGGGTGAACTTCTGATTCCCCTTCACCGAGATTGCCTGGGCGGCGCTGAGGTTCCAGGTGGTGCGGGACTTCACTCGCCAGGTTCCTTCCGAATCCTGCCGAACGTACCGACTCCCGAATGCAAGGTCCGCATTGCCCACCGCATCCGCCGGGTCCCCGGCCACCAAGCCCGAATCGTAGCGTCCCTGGACCTGGCACGAGAAGCCATTGAATTCGTACCGCAACCCCACCTGAGCGGCCAGCTTCTGGTCATGATCGATTAGGAAGCGCTCGCCAGGTGCTGCCTCCGGCGCCTCCAACTGCAACCCTCCGACCACCGGAGCCTGGAAGACAGCCCGGGTCTTGCCAAGACTCAAATACCCCGAGAAGCCATGGACCGGCACAAGGTCGAAGCGGGCGTTGCAGCCGCGAAAAGTCCCCTTCTGGGCACTGATGGGAAAGAGAATCCCTGTATTGAGGAACTGGGAGTTGTCTCCAGCATTCTCCGAGTCCTTGGCCCAGTACTCGAACATGAATCGCCCCAGGGGCCCCAGTTGCTGCTCCACCCCAACCGTGTAGCTGTCCTGGAGCTCTGGAAGCAGAGCGGGAACAGGGCTCCCGGCATATGGGCCAAGGTCCCAGGCCTTCCGGGAGGTGGCCAGGGCCAAATTCTCGTTTTCCCGGGTCACCAGGAGACGATCATAGGAAGCCCGAAGAACGGTTCCGGTCTGGAACTTGTAGGAGACGCCCAAACGAGGCTGGAGCTGGTTCTTTGCGTCATCTCGCAGGGTGTAGCGATCATAGCGAAGCCCCAAGGCCAGAAGCCAGGAACCCAGGTGCAGATCGCTCTGCACGAAGGCCGAGCTCAAGGTGGGCTTGATACGCTCATCGAAGTTGAAGATGTGCCCCCCACCACCGGGAGTGTACGCATAGAGCGGGTCGGAGGGGTCACTGACCAAAGCGTCATCGGTGATGGCGAAGCGGAATGACTCGTGGATAGGGCAGGCCAGGTACTGAAGCCCGGCCTTCACGGTGCTGCCGCCTTCGAAGCGCCGCGTGAGAGCAGCCAGTGCGCCCCAGTTCTCCAGGCTACGATTCTGGCGGACCCATACCGGGGTATCGGCCGCAGCGCTGAACCCCTCCTGCAGGTCTTCCGTGGGAATCAACGCAGAAGTGGAACGTCGATGGTAGAGCGCCGCCTCCAGGCTGAGGTTCCCGCTGAAGCTGTGATTCCATCCCACGTTCACGTTGGAGTCGGTGGTCTCTGCGGCCTGATTCATGCCTGCGGCCTCCTGGGAAGCCAGGTTGGCAACCTGACGCTTGGTGCGACCTCCGCTGATGGAAGCCCGGATAACGTCCTTGTCGCCCAGGATCCAATCGAAGCGCGTGGATAATCGCCCAGTGCTTCCGTGGTTGTGCAGGTTCTCGAAATTGACGGGATCCAGGAAACGGTCGCTTTCGCTGGCAGCTCCGGAAACAAAATAGCCGAACCTGTCGGTGCATCCCCGGACCCCCAGGCCTGCTTCCCGCGTGCCGAAGCGGCTCAAGCCGATGGAGACATCCCCGGCGACCCCTCCGGGGGTGCCCAGGCCCGAACGGGTGGTCATGTTGATCACGGCAACAGGCTTGCCGCCGTACTCAGCGCTAACCCCGCCCGTGATGACCTCCATGTTCTCCACTTGGGCCGGATCCAGGCTGTTGGAGAAGGTGGCATGAAGCTGATCGGACACCGGGATGCCATCGATGACGTAGGTGGCCTGCCCATGGCTGCCCCGGAAATGGAAACGCCCATTCTCGTCAGCAATGAAACCCGGCGTGGTGAGGAGGATGGATTCCATGGCCCTGCTCTGCACCGCTGCAGGCATGTGCTCAATGGTGCTCCTGTCGATATCCAGATGGGTGGAGGGATGATCCTCGACAAGGCCAAGCGATTCCTCAACGGCCACCACGGCCCCCCTGGGCTTCAAGGGAATCGCCAGGTCCAGGGGGAGGCTGGTTCGGAGTTCCACCTCCCGATGCAGCTCCTCCATTCCCTGGGCAAAGACCTCCAAGTGGTAGGCATTGTAGGGAATGTTGTGAAACGAGAACTGCCCCTGGGCATCGGACTGACCCGTCTGGACGTAGCCTGCCACTCGGTTTACAAGGCGGATTCGGGCCTTGCCCACGGGATGGCCCTGCGGATCCACCAGACGGCCCACAAGACTTGAGCTGCCAGCCATGGCGGGAAGGGCCAGGATCAGAGCCAAGGGGCTCAGAACAGTCGAAAGGTTTCGAAGGCACACGGAGGTTCTTTTCATATGCTGGCCCCAATCAAATTTGAATAAATTATTTATCATTATCAACATCTCAGTGCTTGCAGGGCCCCTCATGAGCTTCCCCGCAGGCCTGGTGACCGTGTTCCCGCTCAACAATGAGCAGGCGGCCCTCCTGGAACTGCCCGACGATGCCGAAGGTGGCCATCAGGCTCTGAGGCGTGAGGATCTCCGAGCACGGCCCGAAGGCCACCACCCTGCGGGCCAGGAGCATGGTCCAGTCGTAATCCGCTGCCTCCTCGATATCGTGGGTGGCGACAACCACCGCCTTCCCGGCCTGGGCGCATTTGCGTACAAACCGCCGGTACACCGCCTGGGCGGGCGCATCCAGATTCGCCGCTGGCTCATCCAGGAGGATCAGATCCGCCTCTTTGGCGAAAGTCTGAGCCAGGAATACCTTCTGTCGCTGTCCCCCGGAAAGGGTGTTCAGGGGCTTGCGTGCCAGATGCTCCACCCCCATGACCGCCATGGCCTCCTGGACCGCTATTTCGTCCGCAGTCCCCAGGCGCCCCAAAAGGCCATGGCGGGCAAAGCGGGCCATGCGCACGATATCGATGGCCCGTAGCGGAAGCATGAAACTCGAAGGGTGGAACTGACCCATGTAGGCGACCCGCTCGGGGGAGGCCAGGGGCCGCCCTCCCAGCACCTCAACAGCTCCGGCCAAGGGGGGCAGAAGCCCCGCCAAAGTCTTGAGAAGCGTAGTCTTGCCGGATCCGTTCGAGCCCACCAGAGCCAGGGTCCTCCCGGCCTCCAGGCGGAAATCGAGATCGGCGACCACCGTTTCCCGGCCATGCCCAATAGAGAGCCCTCGGGCGAGCACCGCCACAGGGTGGAGATGCCTCTCGCTCATGCCTTCTCCTTCCGGGGAACCAGGGCCTGGAACAGGTGCTTCCCGGCGAGCATCACGAAAAAGATCACCGTTGCAGTGAGCGTAATGGCCGCCCCAGCGGCGATGTCGCCGTGGTAGCTGACAAGGAGGCCGATGTAGACCGAGCTGGCGCCGATCAGCGAGGCCACAACAATCATGGTGATGATCTTGCGGGAGAAGAGAGAGGCGGAAGCAGCAGGCGCAAGCAGGATGCCGAAGACCAACAGGGTGCCCACCGTCCTGAAGGACACCACCACGGTCATTCCGATCAGGATGAGCATGAGGGCGTGGTAGAAGCGGGGCGAGAAGCCCGAGACCTGGGCCTGCTCAGGACTGAAACAGAGCAGGAGGAAGGGGCGATAACAGACCACCGCCACGAGGGCGATCACCAAAGTCGCCACGGCCTGGATGATCATCTCCCGGGCGTGGATACCCAGGATCTCGCCAAAGAGGATCCGCATCAGATCCCCGGAAAAGGCATGGGAGCGCGACACGATAACCACACCCAGAGCGAGCATTCCCACAAAAAGCAGCCCAGTGGCGGTGTCCGAGGAAAGACTGGATCGCCGGGTGATGAAGCCGACACCGAGGATCATGGCCAGCGCTCCTGCTGCGGCTCCGAGCATTCCGGGCAGACCCAGGAGCATGGCGATGGCCACCCCCGGCAGGACCCCGTGGCCAAGGGCATCCCCCATGAAGGCAAGGCCCCGCAGAACCGTAAAAGTCCCAACGATGCCGCAGGCAATGGAGACCAGGACGCCCGCCAACAGGGCATTGGCCATGAAGGCATTGGCCGTGAACGGCTGGATCAGGCAGTTGATCACTGGAGCCCCCCGAGAATCGTGTTGGCCAGTTCGCGCCCGAAACTCAGGTAGGATCCGTCCGCAGGCAAGGTGTGGGTCGCGAGCGGCAGGGCCCGGACCTGGGTCTCCCGCGCCAGGGCCTCCACGGTACGAGGCGATGTCCCCACTTCCGTGAAGATGGCTGTAACACCCTGTTCCCGGATGAGTCGCTTCAGCCGAGCCATGCTGGCTGCCGACCCCGCCCCTTCGGTGCTCATGCCGGGAATGACGGCCCCCACGAGCGTGAAGCCGTAGCGTTGGGCGAAGTAGCCAAGGGACTCATGGCCGGTCACCAGCTTCCGCCGCTCCACCGGAAGCGCATCCACCGTCTTCCGGATCTCGAGGTCCAGGGCGTCCAAGCGCGTGCCCAGCTCCCTGTTCCTCGCGCTGAGGTCCCGTCCGAACCGCCTTTGGATATCCCCGGCCAGGGCTCCGGCCACGGCCTTCACGGCCAGGGGGTCCGTCCAGAGATGGGGGTCCCGGGCACCGGGCGCCTGGTCCGGGTCCCCTGTAGGGAGCCCCTCGCCGGCCCCGACAATCCGGACTCTGATGTAATCGCTGGCGGTGAAAAAGGGGACGCCGGCCTTACGAGCCTGGTCCAGGGCCTTGCCCAGCCCACCTTCCAGCCCAAGCCCGTTTTCGACGACCAGGTCGGCCCTGGTCAAGGCCTCGATGTCCCTGGCCGAGGGCTCCCACTCGTGGATGTCCAGGCCATTGGGGATGAGGGTCCTGACCTCGAAGTCGTCTCCTGCCAACTCCCGGGTGATCGAACCCAGCACCGCATAGGTAACCACAATGGTCCTGCGCCCGACTTTGGCCGCCGGACGCCGATCGCACGCGGACAGGCACGCGAGCAGGCAGAGCACGCAAACCTGCATGGCCTTATTCATGTCCCCCTCCTTGAGGGTCCTTTTCAATGCCCGCAACAAGGCCGAACACAAAAAGAACTCATTTCTATTTACGCCTCCGGCCAAATGAAATCAAGTTCTATTCAGATCTCACCCGTGACACCAAAAAAGGATTCGTGCTACCATTTGCGCGGGGGAACCAGCTCCGGCCAGAGACGGCTCTCCCAGCACCAGGCAGCCCATGGCCCCGCTGAGCCCGATAGGGCTCTCCCTCAGATTGGTCTCCGGGGGAAGGTTCAGGGTGGTGTCGCTGCCTGGTGCAGCCCTACAGCTGCCAAGCTAGTGTGGTGGCCGGCTTGGAGCTGGTCCCAGTTATTCCGGGCCACCACACCAGGACTGCCGAGGGGGGGCGCCCAGCGGAGTCAGAACGGCGGCCAGCCTCTCCAGGTGGGTGTGGTCGGTGCCACAACAGCCACCAAAGATCCGGAAGGCGTGGTCCCGACGCAAGGCCATCATGGATTCCACCAGAGAATCCGCGCCATCGGACCTGATGACACCATGGTTGTTCAGTTCCTCCGGACTGAGGCAGGAGGTGTTGGCCTGGAGGCCGATGAGACGAGTCAGGGAGGGGTGCCCGCGATTGATGTCCGCCACCAATGCCGTGCGTACGTGGGTGGGGTGGACGCAGTTCACCATGAAACAGAGCGGTGCGCTGACGGCGTCGATGGCCTCCATGGCCACCCCCAGGGGCGTCCCGTCCAGGAGAGTGCCCGCCCCATTGATGACAAAGCTGATGATGAAGGGCAGCCCGGTCTCCCCCATGGCCCTGGCCAGTCCCTTGGCCTCGCTCAGGGCTGGCATGACCCCAGCCATGAGGAATTCCGCGCCTCCTTCGGCGCAGGCCTGGCATTGGGTACGGTGGAATGCGAGGGCCTCGGCCTCCGGGAGCGCCTCCTGAGGCAGGAAGGCATCCCCCCGTGTCCCAAGGAGACTGCCGAGGAATACGGAGTCCTGGTCATCCCCCCGCACTTCCCGGAGGAACCTCACCCAATCCTGGTTGACCTGCCGGTGGGCATGCCGGGAAGCAGCGACCCGGTCAGGGTTGGCGCGCCGGGTGGACGTGGTGAGCAGGATAGGCATGGCCGCACGCCGGGCGATTGCGAGGTAGCCGCCATAGATGCCCGCCAGCGCCTCCCGGCCCTGGGGCTCATAGATGGCACCGCCGTAGACCAGGTGCTCGTCCACGGGGATTCGGAACTCATGGCGCATCCGCTCCACGATGGCCGCCTCGGTCAGGAAGCACTCCCCCGTGGCAAAGCGCGTCTCAAGCCGCTGAGTCTGGTTCACCGAAACCTCCTGACTCGATTGTTAACAGGAAGCATCGAGGTCGGGTGACCATGGACCCCAGGATCGCGATGACGCCGGCGATCTCCCGGCTCCGCTGAGCCGTAGGCGAAGCGGGAAGTGGGCTCCGGGGGAGCCCACGATAGCCGGGAGGCGAGGCCATGGCCGAGCCGGCTCCGCTGAGCCGCAGGCGAAGCGGGAAATGGGCTCCGGGGGAGCCCACGATAGCCGGGAGGCTGATCGCCCCCCACCGACGACCTAACGGTCGAGTTCACCTGCAATGACATTCATTGAGCCAAGGATCGCAATGACGTCGGCGATGAGCCGTCCCTTCACCTGCTCATTGAGGCTGCTGAAGATCGGGAAGCAGGGGGGGCGGACGTGGATGCGGTAGGGACTCTTGGCGCCGTCGGAGACGAGGTAGAAGCCCAGTTCGCCGTTGGCCGCCTCGGTGGCGCTGTAGACCTCGCCCACGGGCATGTCCATGCCGTGCATCACCAGCTTGAAGTGGTGGATGAGGCTCTCCATGCGGGTGTAGACCTTTTCCTTGGGGGGGAGGGCTACCTTGTAGTCGTCCACGATGATGGGGCCGCTGACCTCCCGGAGACGCCGGGCACACTGCTCGACGATCCGAAGGCTCTGGCGCATCTCCTCGGTGCGCACCAGGTAGCGGTCGTAGACGTCGCCGCAGGTGCCGATGGGGATATCGAAGTCAAAGGTATCGTAGCCCAGGTAGGGTTGGGCCTTGCGAAGGTCCTGGGCCACCCCGGCGGACCTCAGGCAGGGGCCGGTATAGCCCCAGCCGATGGCCTGCTCGGCGCTGATCCTCCCGACCCCCTTGGTGCGATCCACCCAGATGGGGTTGCGGGTCAAGAGCCGCTCCATCTCGTCGATGCTTCGGGGCATGCTTTCCAGGAATTGATCCAGGAGCGGCAGGAAGGCCTCCGGGAGATCCCGGAAGAGCCCCCCGATGCGGGTAAAGCTGGTGTGCATCCGCTGACCCGCCGCCATTTCGAAGAGGTCGTAGAGGGTCTCCCGCTCCTTGAAGAGATAGAGGAAAGCGGTGTAGGCCCCGATGTCCACAGCATTGATGCCCACGCAGACGATGTGGTCCCCGATGCGGGCCAACTCCGACACCAGGACCCGGATCAGCTCGGCCCGCGGGGGGATCTTCAGGTCCAGAAGCTTTTCCACGGCCTGGGCATAGCCCACGTTGTTCATCAGGGAGGAGCAGTAGTTCAGGCGATCCGTCAGGGGCACGAACTGAGCATAGCTTAGGCTCTCACCCAGCTTCTCCACCCCCCGGTGCAGATAGCCGATCTCGGGGGTGGCGCTCAGGACGTATTCACCCTCCAGCTCCAGGACGATGCGCAGGGTGCCATGAGTGCTGGGGTGGGAGGGCCCCAGATTGACGATCATCCGGTCATCGTCGAGGCGTTCGAGGGTGGGAGCGGTGCGTTCCATGGGCGCCTCAGGGGTTCAGCGTGCAGGCGCGGCCCGCATAGGAAGTGTCGGTGTCGCCGTTGCAGAAGGCATCGCCACCATCCAGCGGGAAGTCCTTGCGAAGCGGGTGCCCCGGGAAGTCCTTCCACAGGAGGAGCCGCTCCAGGTTGGGGTGGCCGGTAAAAGGAATGCCGAAGAGGTCGAAGACCTCCCGCTCGGACCAGTCGGCGGAGGGGAAGCGACCGGTCAGGCTGGGGACGGCCTCCCCATCCCGCACCTGCACCTTGAGCCGCAGCCGCTCCTGGCTCACCAGATTCAGGAAGTGGTAGACCACATCGAAGCGGGGATCCCGCTCGTACCAGTCCACAGCGGTCACGTCCAAGAGCTGCTGGAAGCCTTCCCCGAAGAGGACGTCCCCCAACTGCACCAGATTCGCCGTCGTCACCACGACCGTGCAGTCCCCTCGGAAGCTGTGGTGGTCAAGCACTACGCCCGGCATTGCGGATTCCAAACGCTCGATGATCATGCCGCCCCCTACCAGATCCGCTGCTCGCCGGCTTCCCCGGCCTCAAGCAGCATGTCCCGCACCGCCTGGAATTCCGAGCGCCCCAGGGCCTGCCTTTCCTGTTGGCGATCCCATGACTGATAGAACGCCTCGAGGTGCTCCTTGCGATCCCGGAAGGATTCCTTCTCGATCTTCTCCTGGAGCTTCATGGCCCCCAGGATGATGGTCTCGGGCCGGGGCGGGCAGCCCGGCACATAGACATCCACCGGGATGATGCGATCGATGCCCTGGAGGGTGGCGTAGGTGCGGTAGACCCCGCCGGAACTGGCGCAGGCCCCCACGGAGATGACCCACTTGGGCTCGGCCATCTGGGCGTAGATCTGCCGCAAAACCGGGGCCTGCTTATTGGTGATGGTCCCCAGAACCAGCAGAAGGTCCGACTGGCGGGGGCTGAAGCGCAGGGCTTCGGCGCCGAATCGGCTGAAGTCGTACTTGGAGGCCATCATGCTCATGAACTCGATGGCGCAGCAGGCGGTGCCGAAGGGCAGTGGCCAGAGGCTGTTCTTGCGCCCCCAGTTGAGCACCGCATCCAGGCGCGTGGTCATTACGGCATCGTTCAGAAGGGTTTCCGCCATATCAGCGCTCCCAGTCCAGGGCGCCCCGGCCCCAGACGTAGATGTAGCCCACCAACAGGGTGCCGAAGAAGCTCAGCATGGGCCAGAAGGTCCAGAGGTGGCCCTTGTACTGAACCGCCCAGGGGAGGAGGAAGGCCGCTTCCACGTCGAAGAGGATGAAGAGCATCGCCACGAGATAGAACTGGATGCCGTAACGGTGGCGGGCCCCATCCTGGAGGAGCGGAACGCCGCATTCGTAGGGGGTGAGCTTCGCCGGGCGCGGGTGGCTGGGCTTGATGAGGGCCGGGAGGATCTTCCCGGAAATCACCAGAATGGCCGCGCCCACAACCAGGGCAGCCAGGAACAGCACCAGCACCGGGAGGAAGGGATGTACGGATTGGCTCATGGGATCCACCTGGATGGATCATACCGCTAGTGAGGTTCTCGAATGAGCGACATCAATTCACCCCCAGGGGAAGACGGCAGGGGGTATATCAGGGAAAGCGTTCAAGAGGCTATCATCCACCCATGCTCGAACGCGATTCCCAGACCCTCACGATCAGCCGCCAGGGATTGCTGCTGGTGACGGCCATGGGCGTGGGGCTTCTCACCCTGGTCTACGTGCTCGGGGTCCAGGTCGGCAAACAGAGCGCCTCCCTGCGCCGCGCCAGCAGCAAGGCCTCGGGCGAGGACCTGATGGAGCTCCCTGCCCCCCTCGCAGAACAACTCAAGCCCTTCGAGGCCAATGCGGCGGCCGAAAAGCCAGCCCCCAAGGCAGAGACCTCGCCCCAGCCGACTCCGACCGAGGCACCGAAGCCGGAGCCCAAAAAGGAAGAAGCCAAGAAGGAGGAACCCAAAGCCCCTGCCAAACCAGAGCCGGCTGGCAAATGGAGCGTCCAATTGGTCTCCACCACCGATGCCGCTGAAGCCTCCAGGGTCGCCGCCAAGGCCAAGGCCGCCGGATACGCCACGGTCATCGTGAAGGACCGAACGCTCCACAAGGTCCGCCTGAGCAAAGCGACTTCCAAGGAGGCAGCAGACGCTGCCGCAAAAGCTGTTAAAGCTAAGGGTTTCAAGCCCTTCCCCGTCAAAGTCGACTAGTCCCTCTGGACGGGAAAGCCTTGAGGCCCCATGATATTCCCACGGCCGGGACTTGATCCGATTGGACGTCGGGTCGCCACAAAAGCCTGGACCAGGAGCACCCATGCTACGTCATTTCATGATCGGAAAGATTCACCGCGCCACCGTTACGCGAGCCGACCTGGATTACGTCGGATCCATCACCCTGGATCCCCTGTTGATCAAAGCAGCCGGGTTCCTTGAGAACGAGAAGATCGACATCCTGGATGTCACCAACGGCGCGCGCCTCTCCACCTACGTCATCCCGGGCATCCCCGGTTCCGGTGAGGTGGGCATCAACGGTGCCGCAGCCCACTTGGTCAACGCCGGAGACTTGGTGATCCTCGTATCCTACGGCTGGATGAGTGAAGCCGAGGCCAAGGAGCATCGCCCCAAGGTGGTGTTCGTGAATGGCCACAACCAGATCACCTCCAAGGAATCCCAGGAGCGGACCCCGGCTGTGAGCAACGCCTTTGCATGAACCCTTCCCCTTTTGGGGGGAACTTGGTAAAAAAGGGAGCCGCCCGGTCTGGTATGGCCGGTTTGGTGCAGGGGGTCTCCAGGGTCGGAGGCTCGCCGAATTCTAAAGAGGTTATAGCCATGGATGTCCGCAGGTCCCTGGTGGTCAATTCGACCCCGCTGGAGACTCGCATTGCACTGCTCGAGAACGGGCAGCTCTGCGAATTGTTTATTGAACGTTCATCCCAAGTCAGCCAGGTGGGAGACATCTACAAAGGTCGCGTGGCCAAGCTCCTCCAGGGGATGCAGAGCGCCTTCGTGACCCTCGGAGGCCCCAAGGACGGTTTTCTCTACCTGGATGAACCCGAGATCCACCGCATCGGAACCGAAGAGAGCCCCGAGGAGGATGAGGGGCCGGAAAGCGCCCTGGAGCTGCCCTCTCTCCCCATCAATCTGCCCCCCCTCAAGGAGGGGGAGGAAACCCTGGTACAGATCGTCAAGGACCCCATCGGCAGCAAGGGCCCCCGCCTCTCCCGACACCTCAGCTTCCCCGGGCGCTTCCTGGTCCTCATGCCTGGCATTGAGCATGTGGGCATTTCCCGGAAGATCACGGCCCCGGAGGAGAGGGATCGCCTCCGCCAACTCATTAAGGGTCACGCCCTTCCCGGCGAAGGTTTCATCGTCCGCACCGCTGCCATCGGCGAGAAGGATGAGGATCTGATCGGGGATATCACCTACCTGCGGGAACTGTGGGCCGAGGTCCAGCGCCGTTCCCAGAGTGCAGCCGCCCCCAGTCTCATCTGGCATGATCTGCGCCTTCTCCAGAAGGTGCTCCGGGATCTCTTCCGGGAGGAAGTCTCCAGCTTCTGGGTTGACCGGGAGGATACCTACCTGGAGGTCCTCGAATTCGTTAAGCGACTCCACCCCGAGTGGGCGGAGCGGGTCAAGTTCTTCACCTCCGACTTGCCCATCTTTGAAGCCTTCGCCATTGAGAAGGAGATCGAGGCAGCCCGGCACCCCAAGGTTTTCCTGAAGCACGGCGGGAGCCTGGTCATCAACCAGACCGAGGCCCTGGTGAGCGTTGACGTCAACACCGGCAAGTTCATGGGCAAGAAGGATCTCGAGGACACGGTCTACCTTGCCAACCTGGAGGCCGTGCCCGAGGTGATCCGCCAGCTCCGCCTGCGCAACCTGGGGGGCATCATCGTCATCGACTTCATCGACATGATGGAGCCCGCCCACCGGGCTGCCGTTATGAAACGCCTCCAGGAGGAGCTGGCCCGGGATCGCAACCATGCCCGCGCCGTCGAGATCAGCGATTTCGGACTGGTGGAGATGACCCGCAAGCGCACGGGCCCCAGCCTGGAGCGCATGCTCACCACCGCATGCCCCCACTGCGAGGGTTCGGGGCGCCGCCTCAGCCCTGAAACCGCCATCCTGACGGTCTATCGGGAGATCGCCCGCCAGGGTGAACGCCTGCACGGGGCCACCCTGCGCATCCGCATCCATCCCGAAATGCTGGAAGCCCTCCAGCAGGAGGTCCGGGAAGGGCTGCTGCACCTCGTCAAGGCCCTGGGCGCCAAGCTCCAGTGGGATGAGCGCCCCGAGATCCCTGTGGAACAGGTGAGCTTCGAGATCCGGGGCCCCAAGGAAAAGAACTAGGTTTCACGCGGAGGCGCGGAGAGCGCGGAGAAAGCAGGGACCACGGCTTTTCCTCCGCTTCTCCGCGCCTCCGCGTGAGATCAAAGCTTCTCAGGCTTGCAAAGGCACTTCTTGTCGTTACAGGCCCGCCCGCACTTCAGGCAGAAGTGCGTGGGCTCGCGGAGCAGCTCCTTATAGCCCTCCAGGTCCTCATCCAGCACCTCATCCTTGACGAGCTTGCAGAGGGTCTTCCCCTTGAGCTTCATATCAGGCGGGGGTCGTTCCTCCGGCCTGGGGCGTACCGCCCCCACCGAAGGACTGGAGGGCCAGGTAGCTGGGGCCAAGCTTCTGGATCTTGTCCATCTCCTTCTCGTACTGGTCGAAGTGCCGCTCCTCATCCAGCACCAGGGCCTCGAAGAGCTGCTTGGAAGCGGCGTCCGCGTTGGCGGAGCAGGCCAGGGCTGAAGCGTTGTAGCTCTCCTGGCTGCCATCCTCCATGGCCATGCCCTTCCTGAGCATCTCGATGGGATCATGGATCTTCTCCACCGGCCCGGCCACCACCATCTCCACCTCGCCCTTCAGGAAGAGGATGCGCTCGGCAAGGCGCTCCACGTGCAGCATCTCCTCGATGGCTGTGCGCTTGAAGAGCAGGGAGAGGGGCTGAAGGTCCATATCGTTCAGCCAGAAGTGGAAGTACATGTACTGGTGCACAGCCTGCAGCTCGTCGGCTACGGCCTGGTTCAGAAGAGCGATACTCTTGGCGCGATCCATGAAGCCTCCGGGAATTTGCGATATGAGTCTATTCCACCTTAGGGATTTTGTGATGCTCGCGTGGCGATTCTGTTCCCCAGGGCGTGGAACGATTACACTGGATGTTCCACGCCGAGGTGCTCCGTGAATCCCCTGCCAGCCAGACCAGCCATGCTTGTGCCGGAGGCCTGAGATGACGGCAAAGATCCTGGTGCTGGCCAATCAGAAGGGGGGCGTGGGCAAGACCACCACGGCCATCAACCTGGCCGCCTCCCTGGCCATGATGGAGAAGATGGTCCTCCTGGTGGACTTCGATCCCCAGGGCCACAGCACCACGGGCCTGGGTTTCCCTAAGCCTGACCGCCGGGCTGGTTCCTACGCCCTCATGAAGGGGGCCCCTGCGGAAGCCCTGATCCTGAGCACCGAAGTCCCCATGCTCCAGGTGATTCCCACGGGCAAAGACTTGGCCCAACTGGAGTTCGAGCTCTTCGAGATGCCCCAGCTGAAGGAGCTGCGCAAGGCCCTGGCCCCGGTCATGGAGCGCTTTGACTACATCCTCATCGACTCGCCCCCGGCCCTGGGCATGATCACCCTCAACGCCCTCACCGCCGCCGACGAGGTGCTGATCCCAATGCCCTGCGAGTTCTTTGCGCTGGACGGCCTGGCGGAGCTCATGGAAACCATCCGCCGTATCCAGGGAGGCCCAAACCCGGCCCTCAAGCTGGGGGGCATCATCCTGACCATGGCCGAAGAGCGTACCAACCTGGGTTCGGCCGTGGCCCAGGAAGTACGCCAGGCCTTCCCCGGCAAAGTCTTCCAGACCACCATTCCCCGAAACATCCGCCTGGCGGAAGCCCCCAGCCACGGCAAGCCCGTCGCCTTCTACGACCTCCGCTCCAAGGGAGCCCAGGCCTACCTGAACCTGGCCCGGGAAGCGGTGGGACTGATGGAACCGACCCAAGCGAGAGAGAGCTGATATGAACCTCAAGCGCCCCGCCCTCGGCCGAGGACTCACGTCCCTCATGAGCCAGATCAGCCCCGAGGACGCTCCCCAGCGGGAGCTGCCCATCGGCTCCCTGGTGCCCAATCGCCACCAGCCCCGCACTTACTTCGACGAAGAGGCCCTGGAAAACCTGGCGGCCAGCCTCTCGGTCCATGGCATGGTCCAGCCCATCGTGGCCCGCAAGGTGGGGGAGCAGTACGAGATCATCGCCGGGGAACGCCGTTGGCGGGCTGCCCGCCGGGCCGGACTGGCAATGGTGCCCGTGGTCCTCAAGGAGGTCTCGGACGACCGCCTGCTGGAGTTCGCCCTGGTGGAGAACATCCAGCGGCAGGAGCTGAATCCCATCGAAGAGGCCAAGGCCTACTGGCAGCTCGGAGAGCATCTTCGCCTCACCCAGGAGCAGGTGGCGGACCGGGTGGGCAAGAGCCGCCCCCAGGTGGCCAATACCCTGCGCCTCCTCCGCCTGCCCTCCCCCATCCAGGATCACGTCGCCACCGGCAGGCTCTCCACGGGCCACGCCAAGGTCCTCCTGGGACTGGAGGAGATCCGGGTCCAGGAGCAGTTGGCTGAAGAAGTTATTAATCACCAATTAAGCGTGCGAGCCCTGGAAGCCCGCATTCTGCAGCTCACCCGGACCCGGAAGGTCAAGCGCAAGCACCCCCAGGCGGTCTTCCTGAAGGCCGCCTCGGAGGAGCTGACCCAGGCCTGGGGCACAAGGGTGGAGATCAAGCCCAAGGGGAAGGGAGGGGCCCTCACCCTCCACTACGGCAACGAGGCCGAATTGGACCGCCTCTTCGAGGCGATGAAGCAGGGACCTCGGAAGGGCTGAAGCCATGGACATCTACCGGAAGATCCAGAACGTCGAATCCCGGGGCCACTGGGGGATCAAGCCCAGCCTGGCGAACCCGACGGCCCTCCTGGAGGGCCTGGGGCACCCTGAGCAAAGTTTCCCGGCGGTGCTCATCGCCGGCACCAACGGCAAGGGTTCCACCGGGGCCTTCATGGCCAGTGCCCTCAGGAGCGCGGGGCATCGCGTGGGCTGGACCACCTCGCCCCACTTGGTCTCCCCCACGGAACGCATCTGGATTGATGGCGCCCCCATCAGCCTGGAGACCCTGGACCGCCTGCTGGACGAGGTCCTGGCGGCCGAGGCCCGACTGGGCATCGAGGGCACCTACTTCGAGCTGATGATGGCTTGCGCCATCCTGGCCTTCCGCGAGGCCAAAGTGGACATCGCCCTGGTGGAAGTGGGCATGGGAGGCCGTTGGGACGCCGCCAACGCCCTGGACCCCATCCTCTCCGTCCTTACCAACATCGCCCTCGAACACACCGCCTTTCTGGGGGACACCCGGGAAGCCATCGCCCGGGAGAAGCTCTGCACGGCCCGCACAGGAAGGCCGCTGGTCCTGGGCGACACCCTGGAACCCGCGTGGATACAGCCCCTCCTCGAGTGCCAGCCCCGACTGATCCAGGCCTCCCGCCAGATCGCCGAGACTCTGGCCTGGGATCACAGTGTCGTCCAGGGCCATCGCATCGGTCTGGCGGGTCCCCACCAGCTCAGCAACCTCGGCACGGCCCTCTGTGCCCTGGACCAGCTCCGCCAGCTGGGCTTCCAGCTGCCGGAGGAAGCCCTCTGGCGCGGGATCGAGACCACCCGTTGGCCGGGCCGATTCTGGCAGGTACCAGGCCTGGATCGGGTGTGGATGGATGGGGCCCACAACCCCGATGGCGCTGCGGTGCTGGCCCGGCATGCCCGGAGCTGCGGCGTGAAGCCCCACCTCTATTTCGGCTCCATGGGCGACAAGGATCTGGAAGGGGTGGCCCGGGAACTCCGGAGCATCGCCCCCCTCTCCATCACCCTGGCCAAGGGGGAGAACGAGCGCTATGCCACCGCCGAAGCCCTGCTCGCCATCTGGGGAGAGGATCTGCGGGTGCTGGACATCGAGTCCCTGGGCCAGGAGCTGAGACAACCTTGCGAGGCCCCCCGCCTGGTGACGGGCTCCCTCTACCTCATCGGGGACATCCTGCGGACCATGGGCATCGCCCCCTACGGAAGCGACTGAGACCCCATGCGCTGGCTGGCCCTCTTCCCCCTCCTCCTGAGCCTGGCCTGCGCCGGGTCCCCCCTGCGGATCAGCTCCGTGGAGCGCCTGGGACAGCCCCCCTATGAGAACAGCGAGCGGCTCTACCGGGTTGCCGGTGACGGGTGGGAGGACCTGAAGGTCGGCGGCAACCTGGACCTCCGCCGCCCCGGAGACCGCCGCTCCCTGGGGCGACTGGAGGTGGTCTCCGTGGGAAGGGGCTTCGTCATGGCCCGGGTGGCCGCCCCCGGCGACACCTATCCCCTTGTGGGCGATCTGGCGGTCTCCCGGGATATCCGGCCCCAGCCCCTTCCAGACTGGCCCGAGTTTGACCCCAATCCCCTGCCGACCCTGGTCCGTTTGGCCCCTTCGGCCCCCAAGGCGGACCTCCGCCTCCAGGAGCCGATCTTCTTCCTGAAGGGCGATGGTTCCCTCTCCCCCGGCGGTGCCAAGAAGCTGGAGAACTGGGTACAGGCCTACGGCCGGGACGGGCATTGGTTCCTGCTCTGCCCCACGGACCCCCGGGTGAGCCCTGAACTGGTCCAGGCCCGCTGCCAGACCCTTCGGACCCGGCTGGAGCAGCTCGGCATCAGCACCCTGGAGATCCGCACCGGACCCTTCGAGACCCACGAGAAATACGACTTCGTCCGCGTGGGAAGGGAGCCGTGAGTCTGGCCCTCGGCACCCGTATCGGTCCCTACCTGATCCAGGCCCGCATCGGCGCGGGGGGGATGGGTGAAGTCTTCCAGGCCCGGGATACCCGGCTGGATCGGCAAGTCGCCATCAAGGTCCTGTTGCCGGCCTTCGCCACGGACCAGGAGCGCCTCCTGCGCTTCGAGCGGGAGGCCAGGGTCGTGGCCCAGCTCAACCATCCCGGCATCATCCATGTCTACGATACGGGTCTCCACGAAGGGATGCCCTACCTGGTGATGGAGCTTCTCGAAGGGAAGACCCTCCGGGGCTGCCTGCAGGAGGGCCCCCTGCTCCCAAAGAAGGCTACCGAAATCGCCCTCCAGATGGCCAAGGGACTCGCCGCCGCCCACGAGAAAGGCCTCACCCACCGGGATCTCAAGCCTGAGAACATCTTCCTGACCCTGGACAATCGGGTGAAGATCCTGGACTTTGGCCTGGCCAAGCTCCGCCCCTCCCAGGAGGAGGAACTGGATCTGACCCAGGCCGGGACCGACCCGGTGCTGGAGACCCGGGTGGGGGTGGTGGTAGGCACCGTGGGCTACATGTCACCCGAGCAGGTGGGGGGTCGACCCGTGGATCCGCGCTCCGATATCTTCGCCCTCGGCGTAATCCTCTGGGAAATGCTCAGCGGTCGTCGTCCCTTCCAGCGGGATTCGGCCGTCGAAACCATGCACGCCATCCTGAAGGTGGACCCCGATCCCTTGGAGCTGGGACCGGGTCTCTCTCCCACCCTTGAACGCACCCTGATGCGCTGCCTTCAGAAGAATCCCCAGCACCGTTTCCAGTCGGCAG
This sequence comes from Holophagaceae bacterium, assembly GCA_017859955.1. Classification (GTDB taxonomy): domain Bacteria; phylum Acidobacteriota; class Holophagae; order Holophagales; family Holophagaceae; genus Holophaga. The sequence continues at coordinate 1,798 of JAFNAB010000031.1, read as the reverse complement.
CGGATCTGGCCTTCGACCTCGAAAACAATACCCAGACCAGTGCGGCCGGTCTTTCCGGCGCCATCCGGACGCGACCGTCCCGCCCTTTCCCCTGGAAGAAGGGCGCAGGGATCGCCCTGGTCCTGGCCCTCCTGGGGGCCTCCCTCTGGGGGGGCTGGACCCTGCATCACCAGGCCCCGCCCACCGTCCAAAGGCTCAGCTACCAGAACGGGATCATCCAGAACGCCCGCTTTGCAGGCGACAGCCAGACCTATGTCTTCGCCCACCGTAAGGGAGGCCAGCCCTCGGCACTGTATGTGGGCCGGGTGGATGGCACCGGGGTGCGCCCCCTCGATGCCCCCAAGGGGTCCAAGATCCTGGCGGTCTCCAGTCTGGGAGAGATGGCCCTCCTGCTTCCGGGTGGGATCCTGGCCAGGGCCGCCCTGGCGGGCAGTGCTCCCCGGGAGATCCTGGAAGGTGTTCTGGACGCGGACTGGTCGCCGGACGGCCAGGAACTGGCGGTCCTCCGAAGCCTGCCAAGCGGCCAGAAGCGTCTGGAGTTTCCCATCGGACAGACGCTTTTCCAGACCGAAGGCGGACTGCCGCTCCTCGAGCAGGTCCGGGTTTCGCCCCTGGGCGACCTGGTGGCCTTCACTCATCATCCCGGGGCCGGCCAGGGGGAACTCTGCGTCGCGGACCGGGCTGGCAGGCGCAAGGTACTGGTGCAGGGCAACCCGGACACCCTGGCCTGGGCTCCGGACGGGAAATCCATCATCTACACAGCGCGCATGCTGGAGGACCGCTATGAGCTGCGACGAGTTTCGCTCTCCGGCCAGTCCAGGACGATCTACCCCATCATGGGGCGTCTCGATATCCAGGACGTCTCCAGAGACGGCCGGGTTCTACTGAAACAAAGCATCTCCAAGCAGAGCCTGAGGGCCCACCGGGAGGAAGATGGCGGCGAAAGAGACCTGGCCTGGCTGCAGACCTCCACCGTGGCCGACCTCTCCCGGGACGGGCGACGACTCCTCTTCGGAGAGCTGCATGAAGGCTCTGGCCCAGGCGGTGCATACCTCCGGGACCTGGTGGGGGGCGAGCCTATCCGCCTGGGGGACGGGGATCCCCTGGCGCTGTCTCCGGACGGGAAGTGGGCCCTGGTGGCTAGCATCTCCCCGGGGAGCAACTGGGTGCTGATGCCCACCGGGCCGGGAAACCCCCGCTGGCTTCCCATGGAAGGGCTCCGTGGCGAGTGGGGGATCTTCCTGCCGGATGGCAAGGGGCTTCTCATGGGGGCCGTGGGTCCCAAGGGCTTCGGCTACCACTTCCTTGACTTCTCATCCTGGAAGCTCCGGGAGTGGGGCTCTGAAGCTGCCGAGGCGGCCATCGGCCTGGTCTCCCCGGACAGCAGAAGGGTCGCCCTCGGTCCCGTCCAGGGCTGCCTGGAACTGAGGAGCATCGAAGGGCATAAGCTGAAGTCCCTACCCGGCCTCAAGGAGACGGATATCCCCGTCCAGTGGCACGCCGACGGAAGAAGCATCTTCCTGGCGAACACCCATACCCTCCCGGCCCAAATCCACCGACTGGATCTGGCCACCGGACGCCGGACCCTCTGGAAGGAAATCACCCCGCCCAACCCCGAAGAGGTCCTGGCCATCAGCTACCTGGCCCTCTCGCCCAGCGGGACCAACTATGCCTATTCCTACCACCGCACCCTGGCGACCGACCTGTACCTGATGGATGGGGTGTTCTGAGGGGTGGAAAGGCGCGACTCACGCGGAGGCGCGGAGCGCGCGGAGAAAAACATGGTGTGCCGACCAGG
>JAFNAB010000030.1 GCA_017859955.1 Holophagaceae bacterium | reverse complement strand
CCTGGGGAATCCACGTCCACGCCCCAAGCATCCGTATATTCGCCGCCAACGCACCCCACCCGGGGTTTACATCGCCTCGCCGAAGCCGCGCCCCCCAGTCCGATTACCCACTTACCAAGCAGCCCCGCGCGGCGGGGCTGCTTGGAGGTGGATCTTTTTCAGCTTTCCGTCCAGCCCGTAGAGAAACCCTGCCGAACCTCTTCGCTCACGTCCACGGGGCGCAGGGTTTTCGCACCCACTGGGCACCAGAGGGTGCGGGCCTTGGCCAGAAGGGTGCGATCCGAGGCCCGGTAGAGCTCGGTGTTGCGTTCAAAGGCCCGTCGGGAGGCGGGGCCCACCCAGGTGCGGGCGATGATCCCGTCGCCGAGGACGGCGGAGCGTCGGTAGTCGATCTCATGCCGGACCACCACCCAGAGCAGCTCAGCCTGGGCCTGGGGAGAAGCTGTACCGTACCAGTGGGCCGTGGCCGCCTCCTGGACCCAGCGCAGGTAGACGATGTTGTTCACATGCCCCAGCTGGTCGATGTCATCGGGCTGGACCTGGAGATGGAGTTCGAAGGGGTCGAGTGAGGCGGGCATGGAATCAGCCTAGCGGCAGTCCCTCACAAAGTTCGCTTTGGAGCGGTCATAGGTCCGCTCCCCCTCGGGGGTAAAGAAGCAGCCCGGGACCTCGCCCTTCTTCTGGTGGTAGCTGACGCATTGGCAACAGTTACCACGCTTGTCACAGGACAGATAGGTGCAGGCGCACTTGGAAGCATCACCTTGGCAGGAAGACATCGGGCAACCTCGTAACGATTCAGAACAGGTCATTCTATCCGGGAAGCGGGAGATGGCGGCTCTGATGGCTGGGGACACCCTAGGCTTGGCCGGTGATCAGGAACAGGGTGAAGGTCTGGCCATTCTTCTCCACGGTGGTGGCTGTGCGCTCCTGCAGGTCATGGAAGCCTTCCCGGGCCAAGGCTTCCATGATGTTTCGGCGCTCGAAGCCCAGGTGGAAGACATCGTCGGATGGGCCGTGGAAGGAGCCATCCTCGGCATCGAGATCCGCCAGGGCGACGCTGCCGCCATGAGCAAGTGCCTTGTGGAAGGCCCGGAAGATCGGGATGAGGTCCGGGACATGATGCAGGGCCATGCTGCTGAGGATCAGGTGGTAGGGGCCGCCCAGCTCAATCGGATCGGCCAGATGATGCGTCGCCACGTCCAGGCCCTTCTCGCGGGCCTTGGCCTGGAAGACCTCCAGCATGGGGACAGAGGTGTCGACCCCAGTGAGGGAGCGCACCAGGGGGCGCAGATCGAGGCTGAAGAGGCCGGTGCCGCAACCGAAGTCCAGCACATCCATGTCGCGGGTCAGAGGTAGCGATTCCCTGAGGGCGGCCCGCACTCCCTGTGCCATCTGGACACGGCGGGTCTCTGCATCCCAGGAGGCGGCGGCGGCATCGAAGCGGTTGGACATGGCGCCATCATAGCGCTTGGGGAGCACGAAGCACACCAAGGATGCTTGGGGTATGCAGGTTCAGGTGCCCGGATCCCTGTTATGCCAGTGGCCAGAAAGCGGGGCCCACCCATGGGAACGCCCCCGAATGGGGGCGCTCATTTCCGGGTGTTTCGTTGTCTACTGCCAGAGGCTGAAGTCCGCCACCCGGAGGAAGGCCTGCTGGAGGCGGTGGAGCAGGGAGAGGCGGGCACCGCGCAGGGCGGCATCCTCACACTTGACCATGACGGCGTCGAAGAAGGCTGCCAGGGGCTGGGCCAACTCCGCCAGGGCGGCGAGAAGGCTTGCCTGATCCACCGCGCCTTCGATGCGGCTGAGGTGCCCGGCCAGGGCCTTTTCTTCGGCGACCTGGAGGGTGGCTGCCTCGAAGGTGGCCGCAGGGGCCTCGTCCTTGAGGATGTTGCCGATGCGCTTGGCGCTCTGGGCCAGGGATGCAAACCGCTCGTCTTCCGCGAAGGCCGAAAGGGCCTCGCAGCGGGCCTTGAGGTCCACCAGGTCGGTCCAGCCCGTGGCAAGGGCGCTGCGGCGCACGGCACCGGCATAGCCTGCGACCTCAAGCTGATAGGTCACGCGGTCCTTGAAGAAACCCAGGAGGGCCTCCCGGGTTTCGGCGGCGGGTTTGGAGGCGCGGGAGGCCACGGCCTTGAGGCCAAGGTCCACCAGGGCGTCCACCCCGAGGGTCCAGCCCTGCTCCCAGAGGATGCGGGTGATACCGATGCCCGCCCGACGCAGGGCCAGGGGGTCCTTGGAACCGCTGGGGATCTGGCCGATGGCAAAGCAGCCCGCCAGGGTATCCAGCTTGTCGGCGACCGCCAGGAGTCCTCCCAAAGGCGTGCCGGGGATGGCATCTTCGGCGCTCACGGGGCGGTAGTGCTCCTTGACGGCCTTCCAGACCGCTTCGGGCTCGCCCTCATGCTTGAGATACTCGCCGCCCATGACGCCCTGGAGTTCGGGGAATTCCCCGACCATCAGGGTCATGAGGTCGGCCTTGGAGAGGCGGGCGGCGTGGTCCGCTTGGGCGAAGTCCAACTGGAGCGCATGGGCAAGGCCGGTGGCGATGGCCTGGATGCGCTCGGTCTTCTCCAGGTAGCTGCCCAGCTCCCGGTGGAAGGTGAGCTGCTTGAGCTTCTCCAGGCGGTCCTGGAGCGGGGTTCGGCGATCTTCGGCGAAGAAGAAACGGGCGTCGTAGAGCCGGGCCTTGAGCACCCACTCGTTGCCCGCCTTGATGAAGCCCGCGGGATCGTCGTCGCGGTTGGCCACGGTGAGGAAGAAGGGCAGGAGGTCCGTGCCGTCGGTCTTCTCGATGCAGAAGGACTTCTGGTGCTCCTTGAGGCTGGTGACCAGCACCTCCTTGGGCAGCTCCATGAACTCGGGGGGGAACTCGCCCCGCAGGGCCCGGGGGCATTCCACGATCTCCGATAGGGTGTCCAGAAGCTCCTCATCCTTCACGACCTGGCCGCCGGTCTGGCGGGCCAGCTCCTCGAGCTGCTCCTCCAGGATATTGCGGCGCTCGGTGCAGGAGACCACGACGCCAGCGGCCTTGAGGGCGCCTTCGTAGGCTTCAGGGCAGCAGACGGGGATGGGCTCGGCGTGGCTCATGTGATGGAGGCGGTGACCCCAGGTGGAGGCCGTGGCCTTCACGCCATCAACTTCGATGGGGACCAGCTCCTCACCGAAGAGGCAGAGGACGTTGCGGACGGGGCGCACGAACTCGAAGCTGCTGTGGCCCCAGCGCATGGCCTTGGGGACATGCAGACCGGCGATCAGCCGGGGCAGGGCTTCCACCAGCAGGTCCAGGCTGGGGCGGCCCTTGCGGGTCAGCTCCACCACCGCGCAGGGCTCCTTCTTGCCCGCAGGCTGCTCGAAGCGCACCGCATCGAAGGTGACGCCCCACTTCTCGGCGAACTTCTGGCCCTGGACCGTGGGCTGGCCATCGGCATCAACGCACATCCGCTGGGGCGGACCCACCTGAAGTTCGGTCTGGTCGGCCTGGGCGACGGGCAGCCCGGAGATGGCCCAGCTGATCTTGCGGGGCGAGTAGAGGGGGGCGATGGCACCGAAGGAGAGCTTCTCCCCCTCGGCCCACTTGGTGAAGGCGGCCGCAAAATCCTGGGTCAGGGGCTTCAGGAAGCGGGCCGGGATCTCTTCGCAGTGCAGTTCCAGCAGGAGGGTCCTGGTCTCGCTCATTACTTCACCTCCTGTTCGGCCATCTGTTTTTCCTGATTCTCCAGATAGCCCTTCGCACAGGCGCAGGCCAGATCCCGCACGCGCTTGATGATGCCGGGACGCTCGGTGGTGGAAATGGCTCCCCGGGCGTTGAGGACATTGAAAGTATGGCTGAGCTTGAGGGTCTGCTCGTAGGCGGACAGGAAGTGGCCCAGCTCCTTCACCAGGCGCCAGCCTTCCTTCTCATATTCGCTGAAGAGCATCCAGTGGAGCTCCAGATTGGCGTGCTCGAAGCTGTAGGCGGAGAGCTCGAACTCCTCGCGGTGCCGGACCTCGCCGTAGCTGATGGGGAAGACCCCGTCGTCGGTCTTCACATCACCCCAGGTGAGGTCGAAGATGTTATCGATGCCCGTGAGGAACATGCATATGCGCTCGATGCCGTAGGTCAGTTCGGCACAGACGGGCTTGCAGTCGATGCCCGCCACCTGCTGGAAGTAGGTGAACTGGCTGATCTCCATGCCGTCCAGCACCACCTGCCAGCCCACGCCCCAGGCACCCAGGGTGGGGGACTCCCAGTTGTCCTCCTCGAAGCGGAGGTCGTGCTTGCTCATATCGATGCCCAGGGCCTCCAGGCTCTCGATGTACATCTCCTGCACTTTGGCGGGGGAGGGCTTGAGGATCACCTGGAACTGGTGATGCTTGTAGAGGCGGAAGGGGTTGTCCCCATAGCGGCCATCGCTGGGGCGGCGGGAGGGCTCGACGTACGCGACGTTCCAGGGCTTGGAGCCCAGGGCGCCGAAGAAGGTCAGCGGGTTCATGGTGCCCGCGCCCTTCTCGATGTCGTAGGGCTGGCCCACCAGGCAGCCCCGGTCCGCCCAGTACCGCTGAAGTCTCAGAATCAGTTCTTGTACATGCATGGGAACCCGCGCAAAACGTTCATTCTAGCGCGGGAGCCGCGGACATGGCGAGGTCTGCCTTTGGTTAGCGTGGTGTCCCGGTAACCGGCACCCGTTTCCGATCATCCTGGCCCAGCCAGGGGAGATCGAGGGGACGAGCACCCAGCGACTGAGGCGGCGGGACTAGCCCTGCGGAGAGGGGAACGCCTGGCAGTCCGAGGTCTCTGGCTCGGAGGCGAATACCGGGGACTGATTACGGTCCTCATCCGGGATTTCCACAATGAAAACACTGCCCTTGGGGTCGTTCCCCTCCACCCATATGCGTCCGCCGTGGGCCTCCGCCACGGCATGGCAGAAGGTGAGCCCCAGCCCTGAACCCGAGCGGGCCTTGGACCCCCCCTCCGCCAGGCGCATGAACTTGTCGAAGACTGCCTGACGCATGTGCTCAGGGATGCCCAGACCCTGGTCCAGGACCTTGACCCGGACCGAATTCCCGCTGGCTTCCGCCACGATCCGGGTCCTGGCACCCTCGGGGGAGTAATTCAAGGCGTTATCCAGGAGGTTCAGGATCACCCTGCGCAACAGTTCCTGATCGGCCGTGATCGCGATGCCTTCAGGGCACTCCCATTCAAGGGTCTGGCAGAGGCGCTGGGCCCGGCCCTCCACTTCGGCCACCAGGAGCGGAACCCAATCCTTCAGGAGGATGCGGGTCGGGTTCAGGTCGAGTCCCATCTGTTCGGCGCGGCCGAGGTCCAGGATGTTCTGGACCATCCTGCCCATTCCCTGCGCGGTCTCCCGCAGGCGCAGCAGCCGGGGTTGTGAGGCGGGGGGCATGTCGCTACGGCTGCTCAGTAGGTCCAGCCCGACCTGGATGGTGGCCAGAGGGTTCTTGAGGTCATGAACGATGAACTCGAAGAGATCCTCCTTCTGTTTCTGGGCTTCGATGAGGGCGTCGCGTTCCGACTGGATCTCGGCCTGGAGTCGCTTAAGGCGCATGAGGCTTCGGATGCGGACGATCAGCTCGGTCTTGAAGACCGGCTTGCGCAGGAAATCATCCCCCTTGGCCTTGAATGCCTCGGCATGGGTTTCGGGGCGATCGTCCGAGGTCAGGAAGATGATCGGCAACAGGTCGCATCCCTGCATCGCCCGGATCCTGCGGCAGGTCTCAAGGCCGTCCATTCCGGGCATGATGATATCGAGGAGCAGGAGTTCCGGACGAAAGCGGGGCAGGATCTCAATGGCCTCGGCACCGCTGCTTGCCGTCTCCACCTGGTAGTACCCCCGCTCGAGCATGGCCCTGAGGCTTCGACGCGCGATGGCATCGTCATCCACTACTAGCACTCGCGCGCCGAAATCCGCCCGGCGGGCATACTGGTCTTCGTTCATTGAGCCCTCTTGAATACCCTTTCGGCCAGTGAAGCGCTGCCCTGAAGCCTAGGATTCTGGATCGGTTCCGATCCTTTTTCCGGGTGGGCGATCGATGGATTGATTTGGGGTGGTAATGGCTTCCCATTGGCCTATCCATTGGGATATTCCGAGATTGACACATGTTGATCCCGGTTGGGTCGGGTCGGGAGATCCTGCCCGCACTCCCGGGGGGCCAGGTGCCCCCCCGTTCCCAGGAGGTGCCGCATGGCGCTTGCAGAACAGACCTTCGGTTTCTTCATTCCGACCGTGACCCTCATGGGCATCGGGTGCGCGAAGGAAACGGGGGCCCAGGCCAAGGCCCTGGGCGCCACGCGGCTGCTCATTGTGACGGACGCCGGCATTGTCAAGATGGGGATGGCGGAGACCATCAAGGCCTATGTGGAGGCCGCCGGGATCCAGGCCATCGTCTATGACGGGGCGGAACCCAACCCCACGGACAAAAACGTCCACGATGGGGTGAAGCTGTACAAAGCCAAGAAGTGTGATGGCTTGATCACCCTGGGGGGTGGCAGCTCCCACGATTGCGGCAAGGGCATCGGGCTGGTCATCGCGGGCGGGGGCAACATCCGGGACTACGAGGGCATCAACAAGTCCTCCAGCCCCATGCCGCCCTATCTGGCCATCAACACCACCGCCGGGACCGCCAGCGAGATGACCCGGTTCTGCATCATCACCAACACCGATACCCACGTGAAGATGGCCATCGTGGACTGGCGCGTCACCCCCAGTATCGCCATCAATGACCCCCTGCTGATGGTAGGGATGCCCCCGGGACTGACGGCGGCCACCGGAATGGATGCCCTGACCCACGCCGTCGAGGCCTATGTCTCGACCATTTCCACCCCCATCACCGACGCCTGTGCGATCAAGGCCATCGAACTGGTGGCCCGGTATCTCAGCCCGGCGGTGGCCAACGGTGAGGACTTGGTCGCCCGGGACGGCATGGCCTATGCCGAGTATCTGGCAGGCATGGCCTTCAACAATGCCAGCCTGGGATACGTCCACGCCATGGCCCACCAGCTGGGGGGCTTCTACAACCTGCCCCACGGGGTCTGCAACGCGGTTCTGCTCCCCCACGTCTGCCAGTTCAACCTCATCGCCTGCCCCCAGCGGTATGCGGACATCGCCCGGGCCCTGGGGGAGCGGGTCGAGGGGCTGCACGTCACGGATGCGGCCCAGAAGGCCATTGATCGCATCAAGGCCCTGTCGGTCTCCATCGGGATTCCGGCCAACCTGTCGGTCCTGGGCGTGAAGGAGAAGGACCTCGGGGTCATGGCGGACAACGCCAAGAAGGACGCCTGCCAGTTCACCAATCCCCGGAAGGCCACCCTGGAGCAGGTCATCGGGATCTACCGGAACGCTCTCTAGAACCCGCTCAGAGTCCTGGCCCCGCCTGCCAGATCCCCCAGGCCGGGTGGCGGCTGGCCAGGGAGCGGGCTGCGTCATCCCGCTGCCCGGCTTCGGGGAAGCGGGCGGCCCAGGAGGAACCTGAGCCGCAGAGTAGCGGCTCTCCCCCCAGGTCCAGCAGTTCAGCCCGAAGGTCCGCCAGTTCGGGCCGCACCCAGATGGCGGCGCCGGTGAGATCGTTGCGCCAGGGTGGGGTCTGGCCCCGGCCCAGGCTGGGGCAGGTGTCCGGCATGGGGTAGCCCGCCAGGGCCAGGGCTCGGAAGACCGCAGGTGTGGCGACGTGGAGTCCCGGATTCACGATGAGCATGGGCTCCAGGGGCAGGGGGTGCAGGGGGAATACCCGTTCGCCGCGCCCCAGGCCCAGTACCGTGCCTCCCAGCAGGAATAGGGGGACATCGCTCCCCAGTTCGGCGCCAAGGGCCAACAGGGTGCCCTCTCCCAGACCCAGTCCATAGAGTTCGTTGCCCAGGCGCAGGGCGGCGGCGGCGTCACTGCTGCCCCCCCCCAGTCCAGCTCCATGAGGGATGCGCTTCTCAAGGCGAAGGGAGGCGGGCAGGTTGCGCCGGACCTCCCGCTCCAGGAGGCGCCAGGCCCTCATGACGAGGTTGGAGTCGTCCACGGTCAATCCCTCAGAGCAGGGCCCGGCGAGGGTCAGGCTCAGGGACGCGGCCTGCTCGGCCTCCAGAGTGTCCGTCAGGCCTTCGACCCCTTCCAGAACCGTGGTCACCAGCTCCATGTCATGGAAGCCGTCAGCCCTTCGGCCCAGGATGGCCAGGAAGCGGTTCAGCTTGGCAGGAGCCGGGACTCGCAGGGGCATCAGTATTCGATCTCCAGCTCGGGATCGGGCAGGCTCAGGATGTCTGGCTCGCCGGCGGTGATGGCCACGGTGTGCTCGAACTGGGCGCTGAGCTGGCCATCAGCGGTGCGCACGGTCCAGCCGTCCGGCTCCACCAGGCAGCGATGGCTGCCCGCATTCAGGATGGGCTCGATGGTGATGGTCATGCCTACTTCCATGCGGAAACCGGTGCCGGGGCGCTGTTCGGCGAAGACCACCTGGGGATCCTCGTGCAGCTCCCGGCCCAGACCATGGCCGATGTACTCCCGCACGATGGAGTAGCCCCGCTCCTCAGCGTATTTCTGGACGGCGGAGGACATGTCACCCAGGCGGTGCCCCACCTTGCAGTAATTGAAGGCCAGTTCCATGGCCTCCCGGGTGGTGAGGATCAGATGCTTGGCCTTCTCGCTTATCTGGCCCACCCCCACTGTGAGGCAGGTGTCTCCGTGCCAGCCGTCGAGCTTGGCCCCGCAATCGATGGCGAGGATGTCGCCCTCCTGGAGGGCGTAGTTAGTGGGGATGCCATGGACGACCCGATCATTGACGGACATGCAGAGGGTTCCGGGGAAGCCGTGGTAGCCCTTGAATCCGGGGGTTCCGCCGTTCTTGCGGATGTAGAGTTCGGCGATCTTGTCGATCTCAAGGAGGGTGACGCCGGGCTTGACGGCGCGGGCGGCCATCCGCAGGGCATTGGCCGTGAGGCGCCCCGCTTCGCGCATCTTCTCGATTTCGCGCTTGCTTTTGAGTTTGATCCGTTCGCGAATGGCCACCATGAACTCCCTTTGGCTACCAGTCTAGCCTGTCGGCGCCTCTCGGCGAGTCCTGGCCCTTTCCCCCGGTAGAATGATCAGGTGTATTGGAAAAGGATTTAAGTGAGCTATACCCGAGAGGAACTGGACTGGATCGAGGCCGAGTGGGCTTTTCATCTGCACGGAAGGAGCGCCTTCCTGAGCCGCGAGGACTTCGCCACCCTTCAGAAATGGGATGCGGCGGGGCTCCCGGCGGAGACCCTGGTGGGCTGCATGGGCACCTACTTCGAGCGGCGGGCCACGCGACCCAAGGCCCGGGGCTTTGTGGCGCTCTCCCACCTGGACAAGGACGTCGCCAAGGCCCTGAAGCTGCGGGAGTCCCTCAAGCGGGCCGGTGTGGAGGCCCCGAAGGTCGAGGGCTGGGAGAAGATCAAGGAGCCCCTGCGCTCCGACCCCAGGGCCAAGTCGGCCTTCGAGTCCTGGGGCCGCCTGAAGCTGAGCGCTCCTGGGCCCGATGCCCCGGGCTACCTGGATCACTTCGATGCGGAACAGAAGGCCCATCAGGAACTGGTAGCCCTGGCGGAAGAAAAGCTGGATCCGGGACTCAGGTCGACCCTGACCAGGGATCTGGAAACACGGCTCCAGGAGGCTCAGATCCAACCCGGCAGTTTCGTATGGAAGCGCGCCTGGGAACACCACTGGGCGCTGGCGGTCTGCGAAGCCTGGGGGTTCCCAAGCCGAACGGTCTGAGGTGTGAGCTCGGGTCTGCCTGGGCCGGGATGGCTCTGCTCATTTTTCACCAGCAGCAAAAGACTTGAATACCGGAGTCTTGCCAGGGTGAGGAATAGGGGCGATGTTAGCCCCTGAAATGCGCTCATGGGCGCGATAATCGTGGCGGTTTGGATGCTTTTCCATTTCCGGCGAGGCTGGATCATGCGGGGTTTTTTTGAACTGGAAGGTCATGGGAGCCACCTCCGGCGAAAGAGAAATGCTTCCGCTCTGGTGATCTTCTCCTGTAAGGCCTTTGGACGTGCCCTGGAGGCGGTATGAAGAACGTGGCCGCACGACTGAAGTTCCTTTCCCTCCTTTCCATCGGTGCGCTCCTGCTGCTCGCCGTGGTGGCCGTCATTACGCTCATGGGGCTCCGCAGGAGCGTGGTTCGCCTCGCCGAGGAACGCCTGCAGACCTACATGGTTCTGAATGAGATGGAAATCCTGGTGTTCCGGAACCATGCCGACACCCTGCGCCTGGTGAACTGGGCCGGGGCGGGGTATGACCAAGCGAGACTGCAGGCGCTTTCCGCTGAAATTGTCCAGCGTCAGGAGGAGGGGACCAAACTCCTCGCCAAGCTCGGGACCTCCAAACAACACGCTGCCGAGGTGACGGCCATTTCCCAGGCCTACTCGGACTATGGGCAAAAACTGACGGGCGTCGCCTCTATGGCTCCCACCGGTGCCGCCGTGGCTACCGTCCTTCTACCCAACGCCGAGGCGGCCTTCGATGAGCTGCAGACGCTCCTGCAGAAACTCTCAACCACAGAGACCGTGGCCATGCGCCAGGAAGCAGGGGGCGTCAGCGCCACAGCAACCCGCAGCCTGCTGGTCTTTCTGATCGTGGCTGGGCTCACTTCAGTCGCGACCTGGATCCTTTCTGCCCGTATGGGGAAATCCATCGGCGAGCCCCTGGTCCTGTTGTCAGATCGCCTGGAATACAGCCTTCGGGAGCGCGATCTCACCATTCGGGTTCCGGAGGACCGGGAGGATGAGATCGGACGGATCTCCAAGGCGTTCAATGCCCTGACGGGATCGCTGAGGGATTTCTTTGTGGGGACCGGTGACCAGTCTGTGAGGATCGCCAGCGGTGCCGAGGAGCTGGCTTCAAGTTCCGAGGAAATGTCCAGAACTTCTGACCTGCTCGGGAATGGTGCAGAGTTGCTTCGGGGGAGCACCACAAGCCTGGAGCGCGCGACGGAATCCATCATGACTTCGGTCCGGGAAATTGATCAGCTGGTCAGCACCCTGGCTGCCCAGTCCGAACACACTGTCCAGACTGCGGAGAAGGGCGCTGAGTCCGGTGAGGTGACCCTGAAGGCCATGGACGATATCCAAAGGACCAGTCGCCTCATGCTTTCGGCTGTGCTGGTGATCGAGGAGATCGCCAACCAGACCAACCTGCTTTCCCTGAACGCGGCTATCGAGGCGGCCAAGGCTGGAGATTCGGGCAAGGGTTTCGCGGTAGTGGCCGAGGAAGTGCGGAAACTGGCCGAGCGCAGTGCTCAGTCCACTCAGCAGATCAACGGCCTCATTCAGGAAGTCGGAGGTGCCATCCATGAAGGTACTCAGACGGTCAACAAGACCGTTGAGGCCTTGCATGAGATCGAGGAAGGCATGAAGGGGATGGCGCAGGTGGTTGGCCGGATCGACCTCGCCACCCGGACCCAGACCCATTCCAGTGAAGAGGCCATGTCTCAGGTTCGCAATGTCGCCATGGGCGTGAAACAGAATATCGATGCCGTCACTGAAATGGCCAGCGCCACTCATGAAGTGGCCAGGACCGCCTCGGATCTTGCCGCCGTCTCAGACACCATGAGGGCAACCGTCGGTCGGTTCAAGGTTCACTAGGCCTGTCTGGTTATCAACTTATTTCCCCATCTGCATGGGGCTTTTCAGGAGGAAAAGATGATGCATCGCGTGTTGGCTCCCCTTATCTGCCTGTGCATGTCTGCCGGGACCTGCGCCTTTGCCCAGGACACCCTGGAGGGCGCCAAGGCCATGGCCATCAAGGCCGCAGCCTATCTGAAACAGAATGGTCGGGAGGGCGCAAAAGCCCTGAACAAGCCCGGCAATCCTTTCGAGAAAGGGGCTCTGTACGTGCTGGTGTTTGATCAGGACGGAACATGCCTTGCCAACCCCAAGGCACCTGGCATGGCTGGCCAGAACCTGGTGAACCTTAAGGACCCGGAAGGCAAGTTGATCACCAAGGATCAGGGAACCATTGCGAAGAAGGGTGGCGGATGGGCCTCCTACAGCTGGGTCAATCCGGCCACCAGCAAAGTCCAGCGAAAGAAGGCCTGGATCCAGCCAGTGGAGGGAACCACCCTGTACACCAACTGCGGTCTGTTCCAGTAACCCCATCCTTCTGGGCTCAACCCAGCAAGGCTTCCCCGATCCAGCCGCCCCCCAGGACGCGGTCACCCTCGTAAAAGGCCAAGGCCTGCCCAGGGGTGACCGCACTTTGGGGGGTGTTGAAATTGACGAGGACTTCCCCTGCTCCAAGGTGGGTTATAGAGGCTTCGCATGCCTGATGCCGGGACCTTATCTGCACCTCGCAACGGGTGGGTGGGTCAGCGTACCAATGGACACCACTGGCTCTCAGCCCACCGGAAAGCAGGTCGGCGGAGTCGGTGCTGAGCACAACCGAGCCTTTATCCGCTTCGAGCCTGACCACATAGGCTGGCTGGCCCAGGGCCACCCCCAGGCCTCGCCTCTGGCCGATGGTGTACTGATGCAGACCCTTGTGCGGGCCCAGGGCTCTGCCGGATACATCTACGAAATTCCCTGATTGCTGGTCGGTGCCGTAACGCTGTCTCAGGGACTCGGGAAAGCTCAATCCTTCGTAAACCAGGCAGGCGTCCTGGCTTTCGTGGCGCTCGGCCGTGGGCAGCTTCATCTCCCGGGCCATGTCCCGGACTTGGGCCTTGGTGAAGCCGCCCAGGGGCAGAAGGAGGTGTCCCAGGGCATCCGGCTCCAGTGCTGACAGGAAGTAAGACTGGTCCTTCTGGCGGTCGAGGCCCCTCATGAGCCGGGGCTGCGGATCATGGAGGAGGCGGGCGTAGTGGCCGGAGGCTATACAATCGGCGCCGAGTCGCTGGGCGTAGGCCAGCAGCATCCCGAACTTGATTTCCCGGTTGCAGTGGAGGCAGGGGCTTGGGGTGCGTCCGGCCTGGTACTCTGCCCAGGCCGGGAGGAGCACCTTTGCTTCGAACTCGGCCCTGCAGTCCAGGACGTAATGGGGGATGTCCAGAGCTCCTGCCACAGCCCGGGCCTGATTGATGGCATCCATGGAGCAGCAGGATCGGCTCGACATCCGATCATCACAGGGGCGGAGCTGGAGGGTCACTCCAATGAGGGTGTGTCCTTCTGCTTTCAGGAGACCTGCCACAACACTGGAGTCCACGCCCCCGCTCATGGCCACGACAATTCGACGCTCACCCATCTTGTAGGTTGTCCTCAAGGTCTTCTGGGCCCATGCGATTGAAGATGCGTCGCCATTCCAGCTTGGGAGTTCCGAAATTGACGTAGATGCCCACTGGACGCCCGGAGGCCTTCAGATGGTTGAGCATCCGGGTGGCCTGTTCCTGGGTCAGTTCAGGATCGGCCTTCACTTCCACGGCCACTTCCTGGGAAACCAGGAGGTCGATGTGGTGAGTGCCCACGAGCTGTCCCCGGAACCGCACCAGGACAGGGACTTGCCGTTCCACCATCAAGCCCTTGTCCTTCAACGCGATGAAGAGGGCGTTCTCGTAGACCGGCTCCATGAAGCCAGGGCCCAATTCCTGGTAGACCTCGAAGGCCGCTTCCAGGATTGGGTTCGTCAATGGCTCAAAGGGAAGGGGCATGCGGGGAAGTCCAAAGGGGGACAGGGGAAAGGCCCCGTCTTTCAGATTTGATGCCTGTCATTCTCACAAAAGCCTCTACCAGTTTTCAACTGAAGTCATCGTATTCACCTCCCACGGCTGGGACACCGATGGAATTCCTGGTTCAGGCGTTTGGGAGGCCGCATGTCGTTTCGCAATCGATTCCAGGGTTTGTCGGGCAAGATCCTGGTGATGAGCCTGGCCCCGGTTCTGGTCTTCCTTGGCCTCTTCTTCTTTGTTCTGCTGCCGCTCGTGCGCCAGACCGCCCTGAACGCCAAACAATCAGGAGTGCGGAATGTGGTGGAAACGGCCCTTGGGATCCTTGAGAATCAGCAGGTTGAGGTCAAGGCGGGGAAGCGTACCATGGCCTACGCCCAGGAGCGCGCCCACGCCCTCATTTCTGCGCTTCACTTCGATGGCGGGAACTACATCTGGATCCAGGGACCTGGACCCATCATCCTGCATCATCCGAACGAGGCCCTCGAAGACAAGTCCATGGATCGCCTCGAGCCTACTGTGGCCAAGCTGTTCCGCGACATGGACCGGATGGCCCAGGCCCCCAGTGGCGGTTTTCATCATTACCAGTGGATCAAGCCGGGCCAGGGGGACAAGCTCTTCCCCAAGGTCTCCTATGTGAAGCGCTTCGAGGCCTGGGGATGGGTACTCGGCGCGGGGGTCTACACCGACGATCTGAACGCGGAGCTGCGCTCCATGATCCTTGTGCTGACCTTCGCCTCGCTGGGCATTGCAGTGGTCATCTTCATGGTTTCCCTCAAGCTGTCCGCCCGCCTGGTCCGCCCCCTGAATGAGCTGATCCAGGGCATCCGGAACGGGGATCTCAGCAATCGCATTGAGGTTTCGAGCCGGGATGAGATCGGCCTCGCCGCGAACGCTTTCAATGACTACAACGCATCCCTGCGCACGGTGGTGCTGGATGTCCGGAACTATGCGGAGCAGGCGGCCTCAGGCAGCACGGAGTTGGCGGCCAGTGCCGAAGAGATGGCCCGCACCATCGCAGAGATTGCCAAGGTGGGCGATAGCCTGAAGGGCTCCGGTGATCGAATGACCCAAGGAATCCGGGAGCTTGCGGCCAACATTGAGTCCTCCGCCCGCAGGACCGCTGAGACCGGCGTTCAGAGCCAGGAAGCGGTGCATGAGGCGGAACAGGGGGTACATACCGGGCAGGAGACGGCCCAGGGGATGGGGGAGATCCAGGAGGTCACGGGGCAGATCGTGAAGGCCGTCCAAGTCATCCAGGACATCGCCCGGCAGACCAACCTCCTGAGCCTCAACGCCGCCATCGAGGCCGCCAAGGCTGGGAACCTGGGCAAAGGTTTTGCGGTGGTGGCCGAAGAGGTCCGGAAGCTGGCGGAAAGGAGCCGGGGGAGTGCCCAGGAGATCGAGAGTCTCCTCCAGCGCACCCGGGAGACCGTTGCAGGGGGAGTGGACAACGTAGCGACCACGATCCACAGTCTGGAAGCCATCCGGAACCAGATCACCCTCATTGCAACCAGCATCGGGGAAGTGGATGAGCTCAGCCGGCAGCAGAGCCGAACCTCCCAGGAGGTGGACCGGCTGGTGGAGGCCACCGGGGGAGACTTGGCCCGCAACGCCGCCGCCACGCATCAGATGGCTGCAACGGTGCAGGAAGTGTCGGCCACCGCCGATGAACTGGCCAGGGTGGCCGATGGCCTGCGGCGGGTTGTCCAGGGCTTCAAACTTTGACCTGACAGACAAAGGGACCGGAAAAATCCGGTCCCTTTGGGTGGTGAAGTGCTTGATCTGGATTACTTGCCGATCTCTTCGGGCAGGGCCAGGACCGCGCCCAGGTTGGCGCTGGTGACCATGCGGGAATACCGCCCCAGCCAGCCCTTGTTGATCTTGTAGGCGGGCTTGACCCAGGCCGTCTTGCGCTTGGCCAGTTCGGCGTCATCCACCAGCAGGTTCATGGTGCGGCTGGGGATGTCGATCTTGATGCGATCACCGGTCTGGATGAGGCCGATGGGGCCACCTTCGGCGGCCTCGGGGCTGATGTGGCCGATGCAGAGGCCCGCGGTGCCACCGGAGAAACGGCCGTCGGTGATGAGGGCCACCTGCTTGCCCAGGCCCTGGCCCTTGATCATGGAGGTGGGGGAGAGCATCTCGGGCATGCCGGGGCCGCCCTTGGGGCCTTCGTAACGGATGACGACCACGTGGCCGGCCTTCACCTGGCGCATGGCCAAGGCGGCGAGGCAGTCATTCTCGCTTTCGAAGACGATGGCTTCGCCCTCGAAGACGAAGCAGCTGGCGTCGACGCCCGCGCTCTTCACCACGCCGCCGTTGGGGGCGATGTTGCCCGTCAGGACAGCCAGGCCGCCATCGACGGTGTAGGGGTTCTCAATGGTGCGGATGACCTTGAGGTCCTTGCTGTCCTGGCCCGCAATGTTCTCGCCCAGGGTCTTGCCCGTGACGGTCATGGCATTGAGGTTCAGGAGGCCGGGCTTCTTGGAGACTTCCTTGAGGATGGCGCTGATGCCGCCGGCGGCGTCCACGTTCTGGATGTGGACGTCAGGCACGGAGGGGGCCACCTTGCAGATGCAGGGGGTGAGGGCGGAAAGCTCATTCAGACGCTCCAGGGGGTAGCTGAAGCCAGCCTCCTGGGCGATGGCGAGACCGTGCAGCACGGTGTTGGTGGAGCCGCCCATGGCCATATCCAGCACGTAGGCGTTGTCCAGGGATTCCTTGGTGACAAGGTCCCGGGGCTTGATGTCGCGCTTGAGCACTTCGAAAACCTGCTCGGCGGCGCGGCGCATCAGCTCCTTGCGGCGGGGATCCACGGCGGGGATGGTGCCGTTGCCGGGGAGGCCCAGGCCGATGGCTTCCAGGAGGCAGTTCATGGAGTTGGCGGTGAACATGCCGGAGCAGGAGCCGCAGGTGGGGCAGGCGGAGCCTTCCAGGGCCGCCAGCTCCTTCTCCGTCATCTCGCCGCTCTGGACCTTGCCTACGCCTTCGAAGACCGTGATGAGGTCGGCGGCGCTGCCGTCAGCGCGGGTGCCCGCCAGCATGGGGCCGCCGGTGAGGAAGACCGTGGGGATGTTCACCCGGAGGGCGCCCATGATCATCCCGGGGGTGATCTTGTCGCAGTTGGGGATGCAGATCATGGCGTCGAAACAGTGGGCCATGGCCATGGTCTCCACCGCATCTGCGATGAGTTCGCGGCTGGGCAGGGAATAGCGCATGCCGGCATGGCCCATGGCGATGCCGTCATCCACCGCGATGGTGTTGAACTCAAAGGGGACGCCGCCCAGTTCGCGGATCATGTCCTTGAGCTCAGCGGCGTACTTGCTGAGGTGGACGTGGCCGGGCACGATGTCGGTGTAAGAATTGGCAATACCGATGAAAGGTTTGCTGAAGTCCTCTTCCTTGACACCGGCGGCCCTGAGAAGGCTACGATGTCCGGCCCGCTCCAGGCCCTTCTTGATGATGTCCGATCGCATGAATTTACTCCTTAGCTGGATTATAGCCGTTGCGGGTTCGGGGGGGCTGACTTGTGTCACAGTAATGTTGCGATTAGAACTTCTGATGCTGTGATTTTCCCAGAAGGGGTGTAACTTATCCCCATGATGGACGCTTCGCATCAAAAATTCCCCCGCTGCGAAAACGAGACCGCTCTGGTTCTCGCGCTGCTGCCCGTACCTGTGGTAGGGCTTGTGGTTATGCGCTGCGCGGGGCCGGAGTAGATCCCAGAAATATCCCATCCGGAACCCCGCTGACCCCTAGGTCGCGGGGTTTTCTCAATAACTGAACCCGAAGGAGGAAACCATGGAACTGAGCGGTGCCCAAATCATCTGGGAATGCCTGATCCGTGAAGGTGCAGACACCGTGTTCGGCTACCCCGGTGGAACGGTGATTAATCTGTACGACGCCCTTCTGGACTACCCAGCCATTCACCATGTCCTGGCCCGCCACGAGCAGGGCGCCTGTCACATGGCCGATGGTTACTCCAGGGCCTCCGGCCGCACCGGAGTGGTGATCGCGACCTCGGGTCCCGGTGCCATGAACCTGGTGACCGGATTGGCCAATGCCATGCTTGATTCCATTCCCATGGTGGCCATCACCGGCCAGGTCCGCTCCAACCTGCTGGGCACTGACGCCTTCCAGGAGATCGATGTCACGGGCGTGACCCTTCCCATCACCAAACACAACTACCTGGTGCAGCGGCCCGAGGACATCGCGCCCGCCATCCGCGAGGCATTCGCGGTGGCCCGCACCGGCCGTCCCGGCCCGGTCCTGGTGGATATCACCACCGATGCCCAGAAGGCCAGGACCCGCTTCAACTGGGAGGCCGGTGTGCCCCAGCGGCATCTCCGCCACATCCCCAAGGAGCCCGCTGAGGCTTCCCTGGAGCAGGCCTGTAAGCTCATCACCCACGCCAAGCGCCCGGTCATCCTGGCGGGGCACGGGGTCCGCCTCTCCGGGGCCGAGACAGAACTCATCGCTCTGGCGGAGAAGCTCAACATTCCAGTCATCACGACCCTCCTGGGCATCAGCGACCTTCCTGCCAGCCACCCCCTGAACATGGGCATGCTGGGCATGCACGGCGAGTCCTGGACCAACAAGGCGGTGCAGGAGTCTGACCTCATCATCGCCATGGGCATGCGCTTCGATGATCGCGTGACCGGCGACCTAAAGACCTTTGCGCCCCACGCCAAGAAGATCCATGTCGACGTGGACCAGAGCGAGATCGACAAGAACGTCAAGGTGGATGTGCCCATCGTGGCCGATCTCCGGGCCGTGCTCACCGCGCTGCTACCCCGTCTGGAGACCATGGAGCATGCCGATTGGCTCAGCCAGATCCGCAGCACCAAGGGTGAGGCCCAGGCGGAAGCCATTCTGTCCCACGAGGGGCTGATCCAGGCCCCCCAGGTGATCCACGAAATCTGGAAGGCCACCGAGGGCAAGGCCCTCATGGTGACGGATGTGGGTCAGCACCAGATGTGGGAGGCCCAGTACTACAAGCACGAGGTGGGACTCATCACCTCAGGCGGTCTGGGCACCATGGGCTTCGGCCTTCCGGCCGCCATCGGCGCCAAGATGGGCCGTCCAGACCGGGAAGTCTGGATCGTCGCCGGTGACGGCGGCTTCCAGATGAACATCCAGGAGCTGATGACCATCATCCAGGAAGGGCTCAAGGTCAACATCGCCGTGGTGAACAACGGCTACCTGGGCATGGTCCGCCAGTGGCAGGAGCTCTTCTACGACAAACGCTACGCCTCTACCCCGATCCTGAGCCCCGATTTCGTCAAGGTCGCGGCCGCCTACGGCATCGCTGGCGAGACCGTTTCCAGATACGAGGACCTCGCCCCCGCCATCCAGCGGGCCCGCGCCGCCTCTGGCTCCTACCTGGTGGAATTCCGGGTGGAGCCCGAACTCAGCGTCTTCCCCATGGTGCCCGCCGGAGCCAGTCTCCATGACATGCTCCGCCGCCCTGCACGCGCCAAGTCTGCGGCCAAGAAGAAGGGTGCCCAGCGATGAAAACCCCTGGAGGAAACATGTCCCATGTCTTCGTCGTCTACACGGATGATGAACCCGGTGTCCTGAACCGGGTGACATCCCTCTTCCGCCGCCGGGGCTTCAACATCCACTCCCTGACGGTGGGGCCCACGGAGCATTCCGGGGTTTCCCGCATGACCATCGTCGTGGAGACGGATGAGCTGGGGGCCAAGCTGGCCCACGCCCACCTGGAAAAGCTCTTCAACGTCCAGCGGGTGGAGCAGCTGTCCCGTTTCCCCTCCATCGTGCGGGACCTGGTGCTCCTCCGGGTCAAGGCCGATCCCGACATCCGCCCCCAGATCATGCAGCTCGCCACCGCCTTCCGCGCCGCGGTGGTCGATATCGCCGCCGACAGCCTGATCCTGGAATGCACCGGCAGCGCTGGGAAAATTGATGCCCTTTTGGATGTCATGCGACCCTATGGCATTCTGGAGATCGGCCGTACTGGAGCGGTCGCCATGGCCCGGGGAGCCGGTTTCTATGGCGTCCAGTCCAGCTACACGGCTTCCGAGTCTATCACTCCGCAACGCTGAGTTTCACACCCATGAACCCGGGCCGCTCTGTGGCCCTCTACTGGAGTCCCTCCATGGCAACCATGTACTACGACAAGGATGCAGACCTTGCCCTGATCCAGGGCAAGAAGGTCGCGATCATCGGCTATGGCTCCCAGGGTCACGCCCACGCCCTCAACCTCAAGGACAGCGGTGTGGAGGTCTGTGTGGGCCTCTACGAAGGTTCCAAGTCCAAGGCCAAGGCCGAGCACGCCGGCCTGACGGTCAAGACCGTTGCTGATGCCGCCGCCTGGGCCGATGTCATCATGATCCTGCTGCCTGACCAGACCCAGTCCAAGGTCTACAACGCTGAGATCGCCCAGCACCTGAAGCCCGGCAAGACCCTGATGTTCGCCCACGGCTTCAGCATCCGCTACGGCTTCATCAAGGTTCCCGAGGGCGTCGATGTCAGCATGATCGCCCCCAAGAGCCCCGGCCACCGCGTCCGCGAACTCTACCAGGAGGGCGGCGGCGTCCCCGGCCTGATCGCCGTGGAGCAGGATGCCTCCGGCCAGGCCTTTGCCCAGGCCCTCAGCTACGGCAAGGCCATGGGCCTGACCCGCGCTGGCATGCTCCAGACCACCTTCAAGGAAGAGACCGAGACCGATCTCTTCGGTGAGAAGGCCGTGCTCTGCGGCGGCTGCTCCGAGCTGATCAAGGCCGGGTTCGAGACCCTGGTTGAGGCGGGTTACCAGCCTGAGATCGCCTACTTCGAGTGCCTCCATGAGATGAAGCTGATCGTGGACCTGATGTACCAGGGCGGCTTCTCCTACATGCGCTACTCCGTCTCCGACACCGCCGAGTACGGCGACTACACCGGCGGCAAGCGCCTCATCACCGATGAGACCCGGAAGGAGATGAAGGAGATCCTCGCCGAAATCCAGGACGGCCGCTACGCCAACGCCTGGATGAAGGAGAACGAGACTGGCCGCGAGTGGTTTGAAGCCACCCGCGCCAAGGAGCAGGACCAGCTCATCGAGAAGGTCGGTAGCGAGCTCCGCAAGCTGATGCCCTTCCTCAAGCCCGTGAACATCAAGCAGTAATCCTGTTTTTCCCTGACGGGAACGACGCAGCGCCAGTGGTGGGTGGAGACGCCCCCACTGGCGTTTTTTTGAGAGGTTGAACCATGCCGCTTGTCACCCGCGATCTCCTGGCACAGCTCTCGGAGGAGGCCCGGCAGCTGCCCCGCCTTCGCAAGAACTACAACCTCCACTCATCGAACGATTCGACCTGCCATCGGCTGCTGAACGCGGTGGAGCCCGGAACCTACATCCGACCCCATCGTCACCTGGATCCGGAAAAGGGCGAGGCCATGGTTCTCATGAGCGGAAGCATGGGGGTCCTCTTCTTCTCGGAAAACGGCCTGGTTCAGGAGCGGCTGCTGCTCTCCAGTGAGAGTGGAAACCTTGCGGTGGATATCCCCGCCGGGACCTATCATTCCGTCATCAGCCTCCAGTCTGGAACGGTTTTCTTCGAGGCCAAGGCCGGGCCGTACCTGGCCCTGACCGAGCAGGAGCTTGCGGGATGGGCGCCTGCAGAACAGGATGCCGGGTGCCTGGATTATCTCCAGAGCTTGCGCGAGCATTTCCTTTGAGAGGATTAGGGCCTGGCACTACGCCTGGGAGGCGCAGGTGGGGCGGGAGCAAAGAAAATTTGATTAATGAATGGATTTTAATTATCGGATTTCCTCAAGCTGCTTATTTACAGTGGGATGGCCGAGTGCCCGTTTGGCTCTGGGCGAATTGAGTGGGAAAATTCTATCGGGAATTTCCGTTGGACGGGGTGGGAGAAGCCCCGGAAACTGAGAACTACCCGCTGCATCAATGCGTATTGAGTGCCTGAACCTGATAAGGAACAGGCTCCTGCCCGTTATTTGATCTGCATGCCGAGGGGCGATCCTCGGTGCCGATGGCTTTTTAAAAATAGGTATCGAGAAATAAATCACGAAAATCGCCCTCCATCAACCGATGGGTGGGTTATCTGGTTGTTTTAATTGATCGTTATTTTCGGTTAGGAGGAGTCATGGGAAACCTGCTGAAAGGGTTGGCAGCCGTTCTGGTCTCGGCGATGGTTGGCACCCTGTGCTATGCCTCGGGCGAACCTGCGGCTGCGGATTATGATGTCGTGGTGGTCGGTGGTGGCGGATCCGGTGCCTGTGCCGCCCTTGCTGCCGCCCAGTCTGGAGTCAAGGTCCTGGTGGTGGAGAAGGAACGCACCATGCATGGGTCCTCCGCCCTCACGAAGGGCATGATGGGCATCAACACCACCTTCCAGCAGAAGGAACGGATGCACATCACGCCCATGGAGGTCTTCCACCAGATGGAGAACTACAGCCATCTGCTGATGAATGCCCGCCTGGCTCTGGCTACGGTCAACAACTCTGCCGACACGATCGCCTGGATGCAGTCCAACGGGGTCAAATTCTGGCTGCCCATGGAGCCTCAGCAGTTCGCCCACATGAAGGATGGCGAAGTGCCCACCATCATCTACCACATGTGGGATGGTTTCCAGGGCATGGCGGCCCTGCAGTCGGCCTTTGAGAAGGCCGGAGGCAAGGTGATGTTCCGGACCGAAGGCTTCAAGGTCCGCAAGGGCGCTGATGGTGCGGTTTGTGGGGTGGACGTCCGCACCCAGGATGGCCAGGTCAAGACCATCAGGACCAAGGCTGTCATCGTTGCTACCGGCGGCTACATGGGCAACGAAGAGATGACCAAGGCCGCCGGGATCGTCGGACACCCCATGGGCTGGATGTTCAATGACGGTGTGGGTATGAAGATGGCCTGGGAGGCCGGGGCGGCCAAGTACAAGGAGAACGTCACCGAGTACCACGGCACCGGCATTGTCACCAAAGACAACAAGGAATCCCTGCTGATGACCAAGTTGGAGCCCTTCATCCACATCCCCCTGCTCTGGGTGGATCGGACCGGCCAGCGCTACTACAACGAGGATCACGTCTACGACAATGCCCTCGTGTCCCACGCCCTGGTGTCCATCGGCGGACAGGGCTTCGTGGTCTTCGACCAGGCCACCGTCGACACGTTCAAGGTCGCCAAGACCGGCATGCGGGACTCCTTCGCCCACATCCGCGGAATCCCCGGTGCCATCTCCGGGCCCCTGCCCAGGATCGAGGAGGCCCTGGAGGCTGGCGTGAAGGAGGGCACTGTCCACAAGGGCAACACCTTGGAAGAACTGGCCGCTAATGCGGGTTTCCAGAAAACCCCCTTTATGGCCCAGATCCAGAGCTACAACGGCTATGTGAAGGACGGCAAGGATGGGCAGTTCGGCAAGGCCAAGGAGCATTTGCTCTACCCTGTCGCCAAGGGGCCCTTCTACGCTTTGGAAGTGGTGACCTACAACCTGACGACCATCGGCGGCATCAAGGTCAATGAAAAACTCGAGGCCGTGGACCAGGACTCCTATCCGGTCAAGGGTCTGTATGCCGTGGGCAATGTGGCGGGAGGTCTCTACTCCGACAGCTATATGACCGTCGAGGGGCTGACGATGGGCTTCGCCGCCATCTCCGGGCGCCTGGCCGGGCTCAACAGCGCCACCTACGTCAAATCCCTCAAGTAGCCAACCGGATCAAGAGAGAGGAACCTTCATGTTCAACAAGGCAAAACGCTCTTTTTATCTGCTCCTGCTGCCCTTCCTCATCGCGGCGACCTTCATGTCGGCCTCGAGCAAGGACAGCGCGATGCTGGCGGACAGGCACAAGGTCAACGGCGTCAACTGCGAAGACTGCCACCTGACGAAGAAGCCCACCACCGCGGCCAAGATCGACAAGTGCCTGGAGTGCCACGAAGGGTACGAAGGCATGGCCAAGCGCACCGCCAAGAAGGAAAAGGGGCCCCACGTCTACCTCGCCAACATCAACCCCCACGACTCTCACATCGGCAAGATCGAGTGTTCCGAATGCCACTCGGCCCATTCAGAGCCCCACAAGAGTTTCTGCGACCGGTGCCACACCTTCGACTTCGATTCGAAAAAGAAGAAGCGTTAGTCTGCACTTTGCGGAGTTTCTCTTTCCAGCCGTCCAGCTCCTGGGGAGACTGGACGGCTGCTTTCATTCCTTGATATGACCGATAATGGGCTGGGGAGGGCTCTGGTGGACCGCAGGCAGATTCGAAGCTTCCTGGCCGTGGGGGAACACCTCCAACTGACCAGGGCCGCCCATGCCATCGGCCTGAGCCAGCCTGGCGTCAGTTACCAGCTGGCCTCCATTGAGGCACTCATGGGGGCACCGCTGATAAATCGGACCGGGAAGCAGCTTGCTCTCACCCTTGCAGGAGACTTCCTCTATCGGGAACTCCGGCGCCTGTGTCTGGACTACGCCCTGGCACTGGCGGATTGCCGGGCGGCTTCCGGGGCAGAACCGCCGGGACATAGGCTGGAAGAGGATGCTCTGCCCGATTTCCGTCGATTGCGATGCTTTCTGGCCACGGCGAGGCGCTTGAACTTCACCAAGGCCGCCCAGGACATGTGCCTGACCCAGTCGGCCCTCAGCTACCAGATCACCCAACTGGAGGTGGCGGTGGGGCAGGCCCTCTTCCTGCGAAGCTCCAGGGTGGTGGAGATGACGGGCCTTGGGCTTCGCCTGTTCCGGTACGTGGAAACCTTTATGCAGGATTACGAAGCCTTGGTGCGGCGTTGCCAGGGCCTGAGAGACCAGGTTGAAGGCAGCCTGGTTCTGGGGTACGTGGGTGGGGTCGAGATGCAGTTCCTGCCGCGCCTTCTCCATGATTTCTCCAAAGGCCACCCTGCCGTGCAAGTGACGACGCGGTACCTCACCCTGGCCCACCTGTTCGATGCCATTCTGCTGGGTGAGATCGATTGCGGATTCACGCTCCTTTTCGACCACCGCCACCCCGATGGTTTGGCTGTGTACTCCCTCGCCCGGGAGCAGATGGTGGCCGTCGTCCACCGAGAGCATCCCTTTGCCAGACGCCAGAGCCTTCGTCTTGAGGAGCTCCGGGGGCATCCCCTGGTGAGCCTTTGCGAGGATATGGGCCGACCCGGAGTGGTTTGGCATCGGGAGGTCTGCGCACGGGTCGGTATCGATTTTGATCGTGCCGAATTCCTCCCGGACTTCCAATCCCTGTGGTTGGCATTGGAAATGGGGCGGGGTATCGGCATCCAGCCCCGGGCGACCTGTGAGCAGCACGGCGGGGGGCATCTCCGTTACATCCCCCTTGAGGATCCGGACCTGAGCTTCGAGTACGCCTTGGCTTGGCCCACCAAGGGGGCCAACCCGTGCGTTGATGTCCTTCTGGGGATGCTCCCGCTTCCGGGGGCCGCCTTCCTGCCCGTTTCCGGGGCCCCGCTGGCTAAGTCAGGATCAGAGCGTAGATCGGCAGGGTGAGCAGGGAGAGCAGGGTGGAGGTGAAGACCAGCTTGGAGGCGAACAGGGGATCCTGATCGTATTTCTGGGCAAGCATGGCTGTGGTGCTGCCGGCGGGCATGGCGGCCAGGATGACGATGACGCCGGTGACCAGTGGGTCGATGCGCAGGAGCCGCAGAACGCCCAGGATTGCTGCAGGCAGGATGACCAGGCGAAGAGACGCGTAATAGAGGCTGGCCTTCTGGAAGACCGAACGCAGGTCCACATCGCAGAGGATGGAGCCGATGAGGATCATGGAGAGCGCCGTCGTGCACTGGCTCAGACTGGTGAGGGTGTTCTCCAGGGCGGCCGGGAGGTGGATCCTGAAGCCCATGGTGAGGAAGCCGGCATAGACCGCCAGAATGCAGGGATGGGTGACGAGGGTCTTGAGGACCGCCCTCCGGGTGGTGCGCGTATAAAGCGAAAGGCCTGAGGACCACATGAAGATGCGGATGGGCAGGAGGGCCACCGAGGCATAGAGAAGGCCCTTGGCGCCGAAGATGGCCGAGGAAAGGGGCAAACCCATGAAGCCCGCGTTGGAGCAGATGGTGCCGTACTTCAGGCTGATCTGCTGCCGGGGTTCGAAGCCGCGGTAGAGGAATAGGTTCAGCAGGGAATAGCCCCCCTGCACGAGAAAGCCGATGACCAGCACCTCGGCGGTGAGTCTCAGGACCTGGGGAGTCATCTCAAGCTGGAAGGAGTGGAAGATGTTCGCGGGGAGCACCACGTAGATGACCAGGTTGGTCATCTGCCTGCGGGCGGCATCCTCCAGCATGCCTGCCTTGGACAGGAGGAACCCGATGAGGAGCAGGAGGAAGAGCTGGATCTGGAGGTTGAGGATGGGCATGGAGGATCCGCTGTTCGTCCTGGGTTCCCTGGGGATGGCGTCGAGGTGACAGGATCAGCATGGCAGAAGGGGCGGGCCTGCCGCCAATTCTACAGGCCCAGCCGTTCCTTGA
The DNA here is from genome assembly GCA_017859955.1 of Holophagaceae bacterium. Classification (GTDB taxonomy): domain Bacteria; phylum Acidobacteriota; class Holophagae; order Holophagales; family Holophagaceae; genus Holophaga. The sequence continues at coordinate 4,360 of JAFNAB010000030.1, read as the reverse complement.
GCCTCATGGTGCCCCCGCGGCTGGCTTCGACCTCCACGCCTCCCCCAAGACGGATGGCATAGCGGCTGCCGGGTGCGGGCCGGATCCCCAGTACGGCCTCCGGGCGCAGCAGGATGCGACGGTGGATCCGCAGCAGTCCTGCGGCGGGCAGGGCTTCCTCGACCTCGATCAGAGAGGACCAGAAGGTCTTCAGCCGAGCCCCCGCGAAGGCCCAGACCACTTCGTTCTCCACCTCGAAGTGGCTGGTCTTGCTCAGATCGACCATGACGAACCCCTCTCCGGCATGGACCCGGAATCTCAAGGGTGCGCTCCACTGAGGGGGCTGGGCGACCTGGGCTGCGGTATGGCGTCTGGCCTCCAGGCGCCGCAGGGCGGCCCGGAGCCGTGAGGCCCTGAATGGCTTCAAAAGGTAGTCCACCGCCTCACAATCAAAGGCCGTGACCGCGTGTTCGGGGTAGGCCGTGGTGATCACCACGGGCACGCGGCCCCGAAGCGATTTCATGACAGTCACGCCATCCAGGTTGGGCATCTGGATATCCAGGAACAGGGCGTCCACGTCGTGATGGTGATGCAGCCACCTCAGGGTCTCGCTCCCTTCCGAGAACTCGGCGGCCACGATGCATCCGGCTCCGTGGAGCATGCGCACCAAGCGCCTCCGGGTCAGCGATTCATCCTCCGCCACCACGACTCTCATGGGCATCCCGTTCATAGAACCCCCTTGGGGATCCACCGCAGGGTCGCCAGGGTCCAGTCCCCCTGGCGCAGGAAAGCCAGCGTCCCATCCATATCGGGCCAAAGCGCCAGCCGCGCTTCCAGGTTGCCCAGCCCGACCCCCTTCGGGGCGTCCCTATCGGGTGCCCGGCCCGTATTGGCCACTTGCAGCCTGTGGCCCTGGCCCTCCCGTGCGTAAGTGACGATCAGCTCTCCTCCTTCCAGGGTGGGGCTGATGCCGTGCTTGATGGCGTTCTCCACCAGGGGCTGGAGAACGAGAGGTGGGACCGTCACCTGGTCCTCGCCCTCCGCCCATACCCATCGGGTCTTCAGGCGCTCCCCCAGGCGCATCTGCTCCATGACCAGATAGGCCTCGACCAGACGCCGCTCCTCTCCCAGGGGAATCCGTGTCGCGCCTCCCTGCTTGGCAAGCATTCGGTAGAGGTCGGCGAGCAGGATCACCACCTCTTCAGCCGCCTCCTGGTCCTCTTGAATCAGTCCTGCAAGACTGTTGAGGGCATTGTAGAGCACGTGAGGCGCCAGCTGGCTCTGGAGGGCCCGGCATTGGGACTCGCGAAGAAGCTTTGCGGTGGCGCGCTGCTGGGCTTCCCGGTCTTCCATTTCCGCCAGGACCCAACCGAAGCCGATCGTGGCCACAAAAGCGAAGCCACCCAGGCCCAGCCTGCCCGCGCGCTGAGCGGCGTGGGGCTGGTCGTGGGCAATGGAGGGCCCCCAGAAATACAGATAAAGGACGATCAGCCCCATCCAGATTCCGCCGACGATCAGGGCCTGTAGCAGGCCCCTTGGGAACGTGGCCTTCGATGCATCGTCTCCTGTCCACTGCCAGGGGAGAGGGGCAATGCCCAGCAGCGCAAAGGGAGCGATGAGGGTCACCAGCACCAGGGGCAGGTTTATGTGAAAAGGTGCCGAAAGGGCGTGGATCACGCAAAGGAGAATGCCCACGATCAGGAGGGCCAGGGGCCTGGACCCTTTGAAAATACGCCCATAAAGCGAGGAAAACACGTCTGTGCAACGCATGGTTTTTAATCCGAAGGAAAGAAGATATTTAACTAGGGGATCAACCTTCATGAAAGCAGCAAATTGTCGATTGGCAACGCAGAAACTTGGTCAGCCTTTGAATTGTGTAAATGTATCACCCTGATTGATCCTCATGGCAAAGCCCTGACAACCCGGAAGGAATCCTTCCGCTGTTATTCCTGAGTTTCGGTGTGAGCTCCCCCCATGGGATGCTGCAAAATATTTTCAATTAATTTAATTTTGGCGATATATCGCCTCTGACGTTGATTCTGGAGGGAGACCGACCCGTCCCGGATGTTGCGTAGCTTTGTCAAAAAACATCACGTTAATGGTCTGTTTTATACGTTGATCCCCGATGAGGAAAAGGAGGGTGGGAAGGCACACGACACACGCCCATGCGTGAATCCCAACGGCAGGACCAAACCTTTTTAAACCTTGGAGGTAGCAAAGCAATGACATCATTCAACCCGAAGATCCTGGCCCAGGTGGGGCTCCTTTGTGGCGCAGCCATGCTTGCCGTAGGGTGCGGCGGCAGCAGCAGCACCCAGGCAAGCACCACGAATCCGAATGACGCAGCGCTGGCCTTCAGCACTGCTTCTGCACAGTCCACGACCTTGACCGTCACGGTCGACGGCAGCCCCATGACGGTGACGCGGTACAAGGTGTGTTATGCCGCAAAGCCCATCAAGGGTGCCTACACCCAGTCGAATCTGGGACCGCCTCTTCCGCTGGTGGACCTGAATGGCACCTACGACCCCTATAACGCCCAGTCGATGTACCTCTTTGTCCCTGCGGCTGCGGCCAATGATCAGAAGGCACCCATCTATCTGCGGGTCGACAACAGCGGCTGGCATTCGCAGCCCCTCGCGGCCCAGGGCTTCAACAATGGTGCGAATCCCGGCGGGACGCCCCTGGTGACCAACGGGACCAGCTATGTCAGCACCACTGACACCGACTCGATCGGCGCGGCCCTGAAGGCCGGGTACGTCGTCGTCCAGGCCGGCACGCGCAGCCGAGGTTTCGCGGCGGCCGATGCCACCGACACCTCCGCCACTCCCGCCGCAGACCCCACCAGCCCATGGGCCGGAAAGGCTCCTGCACCGGCCGTCGACACCAAGGCCGCCATCCGTTACCTGAGGCTCAACGATGCCGTGATGCCCGGATCCGCCGAACGGATCATCCTGAACGGAACCAGCGGCGGAGGCGGCCTGACCTCCGTCGTGTCCGCCAGCGGCAACAGCGCCGACTACTATCCCTTCCTCGCGGAGATCGGTGCGGCCGGTATCACCGGGACCGGCTCCTCGGCCGCCAGCACGCTCAGGGATGATGTCTTCGCCGCCGTGGCCTACTGCCCCATCAACAATTTCGGGAACGTCGATGCCGGGTACGAGTGGCAGTACAACGCGGTCCGCAGCGCCAGCAATACGGGTACGGTCGGTGGCATCGCCTACGGCGACACCGGCGATGGACAGGCGGCCGCATCCTCTGCCATTGCAGGCTACTTCGCCCCGTACCTCAACGGCCTGAAGCTGACGATCGATGACGAAGGGACCCTGCTCACGGCCACCAATATGCCCGGTGTCATTGTCGGACTGGTGAAAGAGGAACTGGAGCGGAAGATCGCGGCTGGCACAACCATGCCAGTCTTCGGTTCGGGCACCTTCACCGCCAATGGTGTGGCGCTCACGAACGATTGGCTCAGCGTCACGGGCTCGGGCTACAGCGCCTCGGTCACTGACCTGGACTACACCAAGTTCGTGCTACAGCGCCTCGGTCACTGACCTGGACTACACCAAGTTCGTGGCCTTTACGGCCGCGTCCAGGACCCTGAAGAACGTGGTCGCCTTCGACTCCACCGGCGTTTCCACGGCCACCACGCCCATGGGACAGGGCGAATCCGATATGTTCGGCACGTCCAACCAAGCCTACTCCAACTTCATCGAGTGGACCTGGAACAACAATGACATCGCTGATGATGGGATCGGCCAGGATGACACCTCTGAGACCTGGACCCAGTTCCTTGCCACGGCTGACGGTCTCAACATCGCCAAGCAGCTCAAGCTAATCAATCCTGTCGACTACCTGACCGCCCCGGGCTCCACCCCTGCGCCTCACTGGTACATCCGCCACGGCATGGTGGACCGCGACACGGCCTACGCCATGCAGGTTCTGCTCTACTACGCCGCCAAGAACAACGTGAACGTCAAGGATGTCAGCTTCAAGCTGCCCTACATGATCGGCCACGCTGGCAACTACGACGTCCAGGAAGTCGCCGCCTGGATCGCCAAGACCGTCCACGACAACCCCCTCCCTTGATGGGCGGGTTGGACTGAAGGCTGGAGGGGTGGCGTGAACAAACCACCCCTCCAGGATCAAGCCGAAGCCCCGAGGCAACCTGGATATCTCCAGGATTGCCTCGGGGCTCTGGTCCCTGCTGTGGGAAGCGGCCTGCCCTCAGTCCCGGTGCCGGATGGGCGAGGACTGCTCCCGTTGCAGCCTTTCCCAGGCGGCGTCCACCTGGGCCTGGGCGGCGGCCAGCATCTCCTCGTTGCCGGGCTTGAAGAGGTGCTTGAAGCGGCCCTGGGGCTTCATGAAGTCGATCAGAGGCTTC
>JAFNAB010000029.1 GCA_017859955.1 Holophagaceae bacterium | reverse complement strand
CTCTATCCGGCTTTCAAAGACGCCTGAACCGTCAAGATGACACCAGAACCCGAAGGCTCCCATCCCATCCCGGCTTGACCGTCGTTTCCCGACCGCCTCACCTTCTGACCCGTTGCAGCCTCAACCGCAGCGAAATACTAGATTAACACCTCTCTGGGCACTTGCAAGGAAAAATCACAGCCGACAGCACATTCCCTGGGGGGGCAGAGTGTCCGGTTCAGCTCCAGTTCCTTTAAATTCAAGGGGTACCGGGTCTCCAAAGGGTTAGTTTTCACTCGCCCCACGGCCCTGGCCGGGAGATAATTGACGCCATGCAACCTATTCGAAAAGCCGTCATCCCTGTTGCGGGTCTGGGGACCCGCTTCCTTCCTGCCACCAAGGCGCAGCCGAAGGAGATGCTCCCCCTGGTGGACAAACCCGTCATCCAGCATGTGGTGGAAGAAGCGATCCATGCTGGCATTGAAAGCGTCATTCTGGTCACCGGACGCGGCAAGGGAGCCATCGAGAATCATTTCGATACAGCCTACGAACTTGAGGACACCTTGTCCCGGAGGGGGCGCCAGGATGACTTGAGGGAGATTCAGGCCATCACCCAATTGGGTCGCTTCGCCTATGTGCGTCAGGGTGAGCCCCTTGGCCTTGGACACGCCGTCCTCTGCGCCCAACCCACGGTCGGTACAGAAACCTTTGCCCTCCTGCTTGGGGACGATGTCTTCGACGAGGCCGACCCGGCCCTGGGCGCCCTTATCAAGGCTCACCATGAATCAGGGGTTTCGGTCGTGGGTGTTCAGCAGGTTCCCCTTGAGCATGTTTCCAGGTACGGCATTGTGAACGCCCCTCCCAACGGAGACCATTGGTGGAAGGTCAATCAGATCGTCGAAAAACCCAAGCCTGAACTCGCCCCCAGCCGCTGGGCAGTGGTCGGTCGCTATGTGCTTACCGCGCGGATCTTCCATCACCTGCTCGCCCTTCAGCCCGGAGTCGGCGGCGAATATCAGCTGACCGACGCCCTGGCCAAGCTCGCTGAGGAGGGCCTCCTGGCCGCCACTCCCATCCCGGCCAAACGCTACGACACCGGGAACAAGCTTGACTATCTCAAGGCAAATGTCGAATTCGCCCTCAAGCGCGAGGATCTGGGGAAAGAGTTCAAGGCTTACCTGAAGGACCTGACCGACTCATTCTGATCGCTCCCGCTCGATCATGAGGTGTAGGAGGGTGACCGCAGCCGGGGTAATGCCCGGGATGCGGGCGGCCTGCCCCAAGGTCTCTGGACGATGCTTGAGGAACTTCTCCTTCACTTCCCGACTGAAGCCAGGGAGATGTTCCACCCGGAAGTCCACCGGGATGAGGATGTGATCCCAGGCGCGCTGGGCCTCCAGAACCCGGGTCTCCCGCTCCCGGATCCCGGAATATCGGGCCTCAAATAGGAGCCAGTCCCTCTCCCACTCCGGTTCCCACCCAGGCCCCGGGCCCGACCAGCCCTCCACCATGGCCAGGGCGCGGTCCGCATGGTCCGGCGTGATCTGTTGCCGCTTGAAGAGCTCCATGAGGCTCATGCCCGCATTGAGCGTCAATCCGGCCTCCAGGGCCAAGGCCCCGAAGGCATTGGAAGGCGCCACCCAGGTGGCTTCGCAGGTTCCACGCAAAGCAGCGCGACGAGCCAGCTTGGTCTCGATCAGGCCCAACTCCTGATCCCCCAGGGCACCCAGTTCCCGACTGACCGCCAGTAGACGACTGTCCGCCAGGTCGCAGGCCAGTCCCAGGCGGTGCTCGGCCCGGGCCGTGAGCATCCGATAGGGCTCGTCCGTCCCCTTGGTGACGAGATCGTCCACCATGACCCCCATATAGGCCTGATCCCTGGCCAGGATGATGGGGTCCCGGCCCTGGAGCCACCGCGCAGCATTGATGCCCGCCATGAGGCCCAGGCCGGCAGCCTCCTCGTACCCGGTGGTCCCGATGACCTGACCCGCGAACCACACTCCTTCCAGACACTCCAAGCGGAGATCACGCCCCAGCTGAAGGGGGTCATAGCTGTCGTACTCAATGGCGTAACCCGGGCGAAGGATTTCTGCGCGTTCGAACCCGGGAAGGCTGTGAACCATCTGAACCTGCACATCCACGGGCATGGATGTGGACAGACCCGCGAGGTAGATCTCCTCGGTCTCCAGGGAGTCTGGCTCCACGAAGATCTGGTGGTGCCCCTTGTCCGGGAACTTCACGAACTTGTCTTCGATGGAGGGACAATAGCGGGGGCCAACCCCCTCGATGTGCCCACCGTACATGGACGACCGATGAAGGTTTTCGCGGATCACACGTTCCGTTTCTGTCGAGGTATGGACGATGTGACAGGAGACCTGGGGCTGGAGGATGCGTTCGGTAAAGAAGCTGAAGGGCTTGGGGGGGTAGTCTCCGGGCTGTGGCTCCAGGCGAGTGAAATCGATGCTGCCCTTGGCAATGCGGGGGCTGGTGCCGGTCTTGAGGCGCTTACGCCTCAGCCCCAGGGCCGCCAGTTGCTCCGCCAGATGCGTAGACGGCGGCTCTCCGGCCCTACCCGAGGGAATGCGCTTGTCTCCCAAGAGCACCACGCCGTTCAGGAAGGTGCCTGCCGTGACCACCACCGCCTGGCAGGGGATGAAGGAGCCGTCCAGGAGTTCCACCCCTTCCAGCCCCCGGGTGCCCTGGGACCACCGGAGTGCAGCCGCCATCCCCTGCCTCAGGTGAAGGTTCGGCGTGCGCTCCAGCATGTGGCGCGCGGCATTCCGGTACTTGATGCGGTCCGCCTGGGCCCGGGGCCCCCTCACCGCCACGCCCCGGCTTCCGTTGAGGATGCGGAAATGGATTCCCGAAGCGTCCGCAAGACGCCCCATGGCTCCCCCCAGAGCATCCAGTTCCCGCACCATGTGCCCCTTGCCAACCCCGCCGATGGAGGGGTTGCAGCTCATCTGACCGATCTGGTCCAGATTCAGGGTGAGCAGTGTCGTGGCGACGCCCATGCGGGCGGCGATCTGCGCCGCTTCAACTCCGGCGTGACCGCCGCCTATGACCACCAGATGCATGACAACTCCCGATCCCCCAGTCTAACGGGAGACCGGAGGAGCTTCAGGCCTCAGCCCCCAGCGAAGGGGCGGGAAGCTTCACCCTTGCCGGGAGCTTCATGCTCAGCGTCACCTGTGCAGCACTCTCCGCGGAAACGGGCCACCCGATCCTTCACTTTGTCACCCAGTCCCCGGAGATCGGCCCGCAGTTCCGGACCGGTCTTGGGGGTCAGAAGGGCCACCACGGCGGCTCCCACCGCCGCGCCCGCCAGAAAGATCACCAGCGAAGTGCCGATGGATCCACGATCTTCACTCATGGCCTGCCTCCTTTGCCTCGGCGGCCGCTGGCCGCCGGATGAACGATGCCGCCGCCTGGAAGCCCGCCATGAGCATTTCCAGGACACCGAGACCACCCTCTTTCCTCCCGAAGAGAGCGGGCACGGCGTGCACCAGACCAGAAACCATTTGGGAAAGAGCACGGGGAAGCTCCAGAACCTCCCGAGCCATGCCTGCAACCTCGTCCACCTGCAGGCGGATGTGATGGACGTCCTCGGCCATCCGATCCAAATTCAACTGGGCACTGCGCACTAGCACCTCAGTGGCCTGGGCCGTGCGGCGCAACTGAAGGAGAAGGGGGACCAGAAAGCCCACCAGGACCAGGACAGCCAGGGCCAGGATGATCTGAAGCACCAGGGTCATTGTTTAACTCCAAAGGAATGCCCGGAGGCCAACAGTCCTATGATGAGGATAGGGTAGAGTTCGATACTCGCCAGGGTAAACGGAGATAAAAGGATGAGACAACGCCTCACGCTCGAGGAACGCAGGGAACGCCGACGGCGCGCCGTCCGGCGATCCAAGTTCGCCCTGCCCTCGGCCATCACCCTTATTTCAGTCCTCTGCGGGTTCTCCAGCGTGGTCATGTCCATGAACGCCGCCGGGGAGCACCCCAGCTGGTATTTCCGTTGGGCAGCGGCGCTCCTGGTGGCTGCTGGTGTGTTTGACGGCCTGGACGGCCGGGTGGCCCGGGCTACCAATACCTCGACCGAATTCGGTGTCCAGCTGGACTCCCTCGCCGATGTCCTCAGCTTCGGCATGGCCCCCGCGATCCTGGCCTACCGCTATGGGTTCTTCGCCCTGGGCATGGCTGACCATCAGCTCCGGGCCGTGGGCTGGGCCGCCTCCTTCTTCTTCCTGGCCTGCGGGGCGCTCCGCCTGGCCCGCTTCAACGTGCAGGTGGGGCACACGGACTCCCGCTTCTTCGTAGGCATGCCCATCCCTTCGGGGGCCGCCTGCATCGCCTCCGTCATCCTCTTCTGGCCCAATTCCCCGGCCAGCTGCGGCTATGCCTATCTCTTTGCTGCGGAACTCGTCTTCGTGGGTCTCCTCATGGTCTCCACGATCCGCTTCCCCAGCTTCAAGAAGAAGTCGCACCATCCCCGGGCCACCATGTGGATCACCGTGGCCTTCGTCGCCCTGCTCTCCCTCCTGGTGATCTTCCAGGAACGATTCTTCATGCCCTTCTTCGGGGTCTACACCCTGCTGGGCCTGGCCCTCAACCTGGCCTGGATGACCGGGTGGCGGGGCGTGGCCTTGCCGGCCGAGCGTGTGGATCACCACCACGAGGAAGAGACCATTCAATAGGCCGGGGAATCCCCATCGACATGAAGGCTCAGACTGCCCAGGTCTGGGCCTTTATTCTTTGGGATAGACCCGCACGCTCTTGAAGCTCTTGAGCATGACCTTGCCGGGAGCGAAGCCCCTGGGCTTGCTCACATCGGCCACACGGCACCAATGGACCTCCACCTTGCCGCCATCCCGGGCCTTGGAGAAGAAGGCCGCCAGCTCCGCAGCCCGCTCCAGGACCGGGCGTGGCAGCTCGCTCACCTTGTCGGGATTGCGCACGATCACATGGCTACCGGGCACTCCGGCCACGTGCAGCCAGAAGTCCAGTGGGGCGCCCACCTTGAAGGTCAGCGCATCGTTATCGGCGTCCCCCTTGCCGATAAGGACCTCAAAGCCCTCGATCATGACGCTCCGGAAGGCCTTGCCCTTCCCATCTGAACGCTTGTCCTGCCGTTCCATCTTCCTGGACTCCTTTTTGGTTTTCGGGGGAAGACTTTTAAGGGGAGCTGGTGCGGGGACTCCCGCAGCCTCCAGTTCCTCCACCTGACGCTTACGCTCGCGTTCCAGTTCCGCCACCCGCTCCAGGCCCCGCTCGGCCCGCTTGACCGCAGCAAACCACTTCTGCGCTGCGACCTCGGCCCTGAGCCCGGGAGGCAGCTCAATCCGGGTGCCATCGGCGAGCTCCGCCACGCCCTGGACATGGTTCAGGCGATAGAGTTCAGCGCTCAGACGCTTGGCCTTCTCCCTCAGGCCCAGGGCGGCCTCATGTCGGGCCCGATCCTGGGACAGAGCCTCGCCGTAGCGTTCCAGACGCTGCCGCTCGGCCACCAGCTTGCGGTCAACCCCAGCCTTCTTCGGGGCGAGGAGCAGTTTGTCCGCCCGCTCCAGGGACCAGGCCCGGTGGCGAGCGAAAAGGCTGCCCTCACCCGGCAGGACCTCCGGGTTCTCGCCCGCAAGGGCTGCCTCCAGCCCCTCGCCGAATCGTTCCTGCCACTTCCGCATGGGTGGAGAATCCAGGGCCGGTTCTGGGGCCTGGGCGGGAAAGGGCGACCCCATGCCCATGCGGGCGGGGTTCAGGTCCAGCCCATCCAGGCGCAGGCCAGCCCGACCCGGGATCGCCCGGTAGGCCAAGCGACTCACTTCGATGCGCCCCGTCACCGCCGTCCGGCGGAAGAGGATCCCCAGCCAGCGCTCCCGGGGGTCGCCCTCCAGGTCTTCCAATCGCGCACCCTTGAGTTCCTGCCCCCAACGCCGGGAAAGATCCACCTTGGTCTCCCCCTTGAGGAGCCGGAATGCGTCATCCTTTTCGTGCAGCAGCCACAACTCAGGGGAAGGGTTCAACAGGAAGACCCAGGCCAGACCGGCCTCCAGCCCGGCGCGACGCTCGGGCGCCCACTGGAGGATGAGGGCCCGGGGGCTCACCAGGACATTCTGGACCGAACCTCCAACCCGGAGACGGGCACGGACAAGGGCGAAGAGTAGGGGCGCATCCACGCCCCAGGATCGCATTCCCGGTCCATCCGGTCCATGCTTGAACCATGCAGCGATGGACGAAGAAGACCCTGACCGCACTGACCACCTCCCTGGCCCGGGCCTACCCGGACGCAAAGTGCGCCCTGGAGCACGGCGACCCCTTCCAACTGGTGGTCGCCACCATCCTCAGCGCCCAGTGCACCGATGCCCGGGTGAACCAGGTGACTCCCGGCCTCTTCCAGCGCTATCCGGATGCTGAAGCCCTGGCCGGGGCCGAGCAGGGCGAACTGGAAGCCCTCATCCACTCCACCGGCTTCTTCCGGAACAAGGCCCGGAACCTCATCGGCATGGCCCAGGCCCTCCTGGCCCGCCATGGCGGCCAGGTCCCCCGGGAGGCCCAGGCCCTAGGCGCCCTACCGGGGGTCGGACAGAAGACCGCCAATGTGGTGCTGGCCAATGCCTTCGGCATCCCGGCCCTGGCAGTTGATACCCACATCTTCCGGGTAGCCCGAAGGCTCGGCCTCTCCCAGGGCTCCACGCCGGAGAAGGTCGAAGCCGATCTATGCGCCCTCTTCCCCCGGGACACCTGGATTGACCTTCACCACCTCCTCATCTTCCATGGCAGGGGAAGCTGCGATGCCCGGAAACCCCTTTGCAGCTCCTGCCCGGTTCAGGAGCTCTGCCCCTCGGGGTCAGGCAAGATAGCCGATCCCCACAGCGGCCTGTTCCTCAAGTAGCGAGGTATGCTGAACTCCTCGGAGGCCCCATGCGCACCCCAGCCCTGACCCTGCTCATCCTTAGCGCCACCCTGGGCGCCCAGTCCATGCCCCAGAATCCGTCAATCCAGGCCCTGATGGCGGAGGCCAAGGCCAAAGGAGAAGCGGTCATGGACGCCCGGCGGGCCCACATCGCCGCAGGGAAGAACACCAAGGACTTCCGTCCGAATTGCGGGCCTGAATTGAAGCGCGTCGATGCCCGATTGGCCCAGGAGAACAGCCCTGAGCTGCATCAGACCCTGCTGGTCAGTCGCTTCTACTACCTGACCCTTGCCAAGGAAACCCCCAGCGCCGAATTCCTGGCCCGGATCACCAAGGAGGTCCCGCCCGCCAGCCCAGCCTGGAGTCTTGAGCCCGGACTGCTCTCAAGCATCTACGAGGAGGGCAGCCCGGCCAGCCTGGCCTATGTTGCCGCAGCCCGCCAGTCACACCCCGACCCGGAAGTGCGGAAAAGCCTCCTCTTCGACTACTTCTGGGAGATGCTCGACGCCAAGAAGGAGGCCGAATGGCGACCGGCCTACGAAAGCCTCCTGAAGGACTTCGCGGATTCCGACCAAGCCCGGAAGGCCAAGGAGATTCTAGCCGGCGAGCTCAAGACCGCCGTCGGCAAGCCCGCCCCCGCCTTCGCCATCGCAGCCCTTGATGCCCCCGGAAAGACCTACACCCTGAAGGACTTCGAGGGGAGCTACCTTCTGATCGACTTCTGGGCCACCTGGTGCCCCCCCTGCCGGGCTGAAATGCCCCAGCTCCACAAGGCCTGGGCCACCTTCAAGGGCAAGAAGTTCCAGATCCTCAGCCTCTCCTTCGACCGGAAGGTCGAGCACATCGCCCCCTTCCGGAAGCAAGCCGCCACCCCCATGCCCTGGAGCCACGCCTTCGTGGAGGGCGGATTCACCAGCCCCCTGGCCCAGGCCTACGGCGTCATGGGCATTCCCAAGCCCCTCCTCATCGGACCCGATGGCATCATCGTCGCGAACGGTGGGGATGTCCGCGGCGAGAAGCTGCTGGAGACCCTTCGCAAACACCTGGATTGATCAGCGTTTCTGACGCTCCGCCACCCAGTTCATCACTTGGAGGGGCGTCAGGGCGTTCAGGTCCAGGGCCAGGAGTTCCTCCCGCAGGGGGTCGGGTTCGGCCTCAAAGAGGGGCAGCATGGGTTGCTGGACCGCCTGGGCCCGCTTCGGCTTGCGGGGGCTCTCGATGGGGGCTTCCGGTGTCTCCGCCAAGATGCGCTGGGCCTTGGCGATGACCCCCTTGGGGAGCCCCGCCAGGCGGGCCACCTGGATACCGTAGCTGCGATCCGCGGGGCCCTCGGCGATGCGGTGGAGGAAGAGAAGCTGCTCTTCCCACTCCTGGACCTCCACATGAAGGTTCTGGATGCGTGGGTCCTCCGCCAGCGTCGTGAGCTCAAAATAGTGAGTAGCAAATAAGGTTCGCGGCTCGCCACCCTTCAGATCCCGCAGGTGCAGGGCGATGGCCTCCGCCAGGGCCAGGCCATCCCGGGTGCTGGTACCTCGGCCGATCTCGTCCAGGATCACCAGACTGTGGGGGGTCACCTGGTTGAGGATGCGGGCCGTCTCGGTCATTTCCACCATGAAGGTGGACTGGCCCTTGGCCAGGAAGTCGCTGGCCCCAATACGGGTGAAGATGCGGTCTGTGAGGCCAAAGCGCATGAGTTCCGCCGGGACGAAGGAACCGATCTGGGCCATGACCACCAGGAGGGCAGCTGTGCGCAGGAAGGTGCTCTTGCCGCCCATGTTGGGGCCGGTGACCACCGCCATGGCCCGGCTCTGGCGCAGGCTCAGGTCGTTGGGGATGCACTCACGCCCCATGCGGGACTCCAGCATGGGGTGGCGGGCCCCCGTGAGCACCAATTCCCGCTCCTCGCTCAATTCGGGTCGGACCCAGCCGGACTGACGGGCCCGCTCCGCCAGAGCACAGAGGACATCCAGCCGGGCACTGGCCTGGGAGAGCCGGGTCAGGTTGGCCCGGGATTCCAGCACCAGGGCCAGGAGGCGCCGGTATTGGACCTCCTCCAGACGGAACTGGTCCGTCTCGGCGCTCAGGAGCCGCTGCTCGAAGGCCATGAGCTTCTCGGTGGTGAAGCGCTCGGCATTGGCCAGTGTCTGCTTGCGGATGAAGTGGGCGGGAGCCGAGGCCAGGTTGGACTTGGTGATCTCGAAGTAGTATCCGAAGACCCGGTTGTACTTGATCTTCAGGCTGGCGATGCCGCTGGCGGCGCGCTCCTCTTCTTCCAGTTCCAGCATCACCTGCTTGGCGTCCCGGGCCAGGCGGCGCACCGCATCCAGTTCAGGGTCCACCCCCTCCTGAATCACGCCACCTTTGTCCAATTCCAGGGGCGGGGCTTCGGCCAGACAGCGTCGCAGTTCTTCCAGCAGGGGGGTACAGAGGGGCGTGTCTTCGTCCCAGAGGTGGAGGGAACGGGCATCCTCAAGCCAGCCTCCCTCCTGGATGAGCGCGGGCAGTCGCTGGAGGGAAGCCAGACCTTCACGCAGCTGCCCCAGCTCGGGAGGCGTCGCCATCCCCATGGCCACCCGACCCAGGAGACGATCCAGATCGGGTACCCCGGAGAGCAACTTCTGAAGCGGATCCCGTCGGCGGTCCTCCGTGAGCCAGGCCACCTGCCGCCACCGCTCCTCCAGGGAATCCCTGTCCCGCAGGGGCTGGTCCAGCCAGCCCTTCAGGAGACGGCTCCCCATGCGGGTGCGGCTCTGGTCAAGAAGGGCCAGGAGGCTTCCGGCCTTCGATCCGTCCAGGGTGTTGCCGAAGACTTCCAGGTGCCGGGCGCTGGTGGCATCCAGCAGCGGGCCCACGGCTCCCAGCTCCAGGGAGACCCCCTGAAGGTGGGCGGGCTTTCCCTTCTGGGTGGCCTCCACCTGATCCAGCAGGGCCCCCAGGGCACCGATGGCAGCCGGATAGGGGTCCAGGCCCACGCCCTCCAGGTGGGTCCAACCGAAGAAGGCCAGGATCTGCTGCCGGGCCCGTTCGGTCTCGAAGCGCCAGAGGGGGAGATGGGTACGGGCAGCCTCGAGTTCGAAGGCATCTTCACTGCCCTCGGCCACCACCAGTTCGTTGGGTCCCAGGCGCTCCAGGGTAGAGCTCAGGAGTTCTGGGCCTTCCCCGGGAATGACCCGGAGCTGCCCTGAGGCCAACTGCAGGAGGGCAATGCCCCAGGTGTTCCCGAGACGGTGGACGCAACCCAGCCAGCGGCCGTCGTCATCCAGCCAGGTGCCAGGGGTGATGATGCGCTTGATGGCCCGGGGAAGCAGCCCCTTCACCTCTTCGGGCTTGGCCGTGGGTTCCGCGATGGCCGCCGAATACCCCGCCGCCAGGAGCTTGGGAAGATAGCCCTCCAGGGCGAAGTGGGGCACCCCGCACATGGGGGTTTCGCTCTCGGAACCCTTGCCCCGCAGGGTCAGGGCAATCTCCAGCACCGGCGCGGCCTTGACCGCATCCTCCCCCAGGAGCTCGTAGAAGTCCCCCATGCGCGTCAGAAGAATCGCGTCCCCCGCCTCCCGCTTCAGGGCGGCGATCTGTTGCAGCATCGGTGTGGACATGGGCTTCCTGTCATGCACGGCGCAGGCCGCGTCTGACATTATCCCGGAAGGAGCGCCATTCTCGAAGGAGCGAGTGATGGATTGAGGCTGCCCAGCGCCAGGATGTTTCCCGTCAGATCGGCGGGTCCTGCTTTTTATCGCTGTCCATCGCTGTTAATCGCTGGCCAAAATTCTTTTACTTCGCTTTTTTCAAAAAAATACGACGCAACAGAAAAGCTTTTAGCCAGCAATGGACGGAGATGAACAGCGATAAAAGAAATTCCAATAGTCGGCAAGACGCTGCCTTACCCAAGGCATAGGCCCAGCCTTTGGCATCAGCGTTTTGCGCAGACCCTTTCCAGGGCCTCGATCAGGGGCACCACACTCTCCTCCTTGATGGAGCAGAAGGCGATGCGGATGCAGTTACCCTGCTGGGAGACCACGCCCACGCCCTCTTCGGCGATGAGCTGCTGGCGGATCTGGTCGGCGTCCAGGCCGTCCCTCAGCTTTAGCAGGCAGAAGCATCCGGCATTGAAGGGATAGACGGTCCAGTAGGGGGAAGGCTTGGCCAGGGCGGCCTTGAGGCGCTGGTAGCGACCCGCCAGGATCAGACGGAGGCGCTCGAATTCGCCCTCGTGGCGTTCATCCTGGAGTTCCAGCTCCACCAGGTGCTGGCTGAGGCCCACGGTGCCGCCCAGACCACTGCGGATCAGACCCATGCACTTGTCCACGAGGATTTCCGCGATGGCCTTGTCCACGCCGAAGTGAAGGAAAGCAACGCGTCCCCCGAAGAAGCTCAGCTCTTTGGTGGCCCCATCGCACTTGAGGGGGATGAGGTTGGGGCTGCGGTCGATCAGCTCGTAGAAGAGGCTCTTGGTGGTGGCGCTGGGTTCGAAGACCAGGCCGTGATAGGCGTCGTCGCAGTAGACCACCACGGGGCGCTTTTCAGCGGCCTCCACCAGGACATTCCCGATGGCCACCAGTTCCTCGGGGGTGGGGCTGTAGCCGTTGGGATTGCTGGGGAAGTTCAGGAGCACATGGACCTTGCCCGGCACCGAAGCCAGGGTCTCCCGCAGACCCGCGATGTTGAAGCCCCCGCCTTCTCCATAGAAGGGGAAGGGGAGGAAATCGCCCTGCAGGCGCACCTGAAACACTTGCTCGTAGTTGTCCCAGTAGAGATCCGGGACCACCAGGGTGTCACCGGGTGCGAAAAAGAGTTCGGAGGCCATATTGAGGGCATGGCAGACCCCAGCCCCCGCCACCGGCAGCCCGACCTTTTCCATGCGGGCATCCTCCTTCACCAACTTGGCGTGCCAGAGCTTCCGGGCGGCCTCCCGCCCGCTGATGGGGGCGTAGAGAAAGGCATCCTTGGGGTTCAGACCAGCCAGCTTCTCGGCCAGGGGGGCCAAGGGAATGGGGTTGCCGGCACCATCGGTGATCTGGCCGATGGTGGCGTTGATGGAGCAGGCCTTGGCCTGGCCGGCCTGGTATGGGATGCCCTTCGGAAAGAAGGCCCGGTGGCCCAGGGGCGACAAAGCCTCCAAGACAACGGGATTGATGGCCTGGATGCGGGCATTGCGGTCAAGGGCTTCTGGGTGGGTCGTCATGGGAACCTCTGGGGGGTGCTCGGAGTCCAGGCGGGCCTGAAGCCCGCCATTGGGATGCCCAGGATACCAAATGAGCGCAATATTTCACGAAGCCCTGACCAAATGAGGGCCCCGGCACCTGACACTGGGGGAACTCTACACCCATGAAAGATCGCCCATGAACCCACACGACCTTGTCATTCCCGTCGATTGCGCCAGCCTCAAGGCTGCCGAGTGGATCAAGGAGGTCGTGGGTCTGTGCAATCCCTCAGCCGTCCACTGGTGCGATGGCTCCCAGGAGGAATACGACCGCCTGTGCGAAGAGATGGTGGCGCAGGGCACCTTCCGGCGATTGAACCCTGAAAAACGACCGGGCTCCTTCCTGGCCCTTTCAGACCCTTCGGATGTCGCCCGGGTGGAAGACCACACCTTCATATGTTCCCTGCGCAAACAGGACGCGGGTCCCACCAACAACTGGGAGGAGCCCCGGCTAATGAAGCAGCGGCTCCTGAAGCTCTTCCGGGGTTGCATGGAGGGCCGGACCCTCTACGTGATCCCCTTCAGCATGGGGCCCCTGGGCAGTCCCCTGGCCCGCATTGGCATCGAGTTGACGGACAGCCCCTATGTGGTCGCCAACATGCGGATCATGACCCGCATGGGGCGTAGGGTCTGGGAGGTACTGGGGGATGGCGATTTCGTGCCCTGCCTTCACTCAGTCGGCATGCCGCTGACCCATGGGTCCACCGATGTCCCCTGGCCCTGCAACCGGGACAACAAGTACATCGTCCACTTCCCGGAGGAGCGCAGCATCTGGTCCTTCGGTTCGGGCTACGGCGGGAACGCCCTCCTTGGGAAGAAGTGCCTGGCTCTGCGCATCGCCAGTGTCATGGCCCGGGACGAGGGGTGGCTGGCGGAGCACATGCTGATCCTGGGCCTCCAGGCCCCCGATGGCGAAAAGACCTATGTGGCAGCCGCCTTCCCCAGCGCCTGCGGCAAGACCAACTTCGCCATGATGCAGGCCCCTCCAGCCTTCCCGGGGTACCGGGTCAGCACAGTGGGAGACGATATCGCTTGGATCAGGCCCAACAAGGACGGAAGCTTTCACGCCATCAATCCCGAGGCGGGTCTCTTCGGGGTGGCCCCCGGCACCTCCTGGAGGTCCAATCCCAACGCCATGGCCACCCTGGCCCGCAATGCCATTTTCACGAACACGGCCCTGACTCCTGAGGGTGATGTGTGGTGGGATGGCATGACCGAAGAGATCCCGGAGGGCCTCACGGACTGGCAGGGGCAGCCCTACCAGCCCGATTCCGGCAGGCCAGCAGCCCATCCCAACGCCCGCTTCACGGCCCCCGCCTCTCAATGCCCCTGCATCGACCCCGATTGGGAGAACCCGGATGGGGTGCCCATCAGTGCCTTCGTCTTTGGCGGGAGAAGGGCCACCACCGTCCCCCTGGTCATGCAGGCCTTCAACTGGAGCTTCGGGGTCTACCTGGCGGCCACCATCGGCAGCGAAACCACTGCCGCCGCTGCGGGGACCGTAGGCAGGGTCCGTCGCGACCCCTTCGCCATGCTGCCCTTCTGCGGCTACCACATGGGCGACTACTTCAACCACTGGCTCCAGATCGGCCGTGGGGTCACGGATCCGCCCCGGATTTTTTTGGTGAACTGGTTCCGGAAGGGGGCGAACGGCGAATATTTGTGGCCCGGTTACAACGAGAATTTCCGGATCCTGAAGTGGATCACGGAGCGGGTCCAGGGAAAGGCCTACGCCCGGGAGAAGGCCCTGGGCTGGGTCCCCCGGGGCCAGGATCTGAACCTGGAAGGCCTCGGGGACTTCGGCCCCGAACACTTTCAGGAAGCCCGGAAGATCGACCATCGCGAATGGCGACAGGAACTACTGCTTCACGAGGAGCTGTTCGACCGGCTCTACGACAAGCTCCCGAAGGAGTTCCTGCACATGCGCCAACTGCTGCTTTCCAACCTCTGGCGCAGCCCCGAGGATACGGGGCTGGAGCCAAAGGAATAGATCAGAAGTGGAAGAGGGCCACGGCCTGGAGGGCGTTGGCCTGGCCGTTATCGGAGCGGAACTGACCCGTGGTGAACCGGCCCTCGAAAGACCAGCGCTGGTCCAGACGGTACCCGGCGCCTGCGGCAAGGCCCAGGCCGTTCTGACTGCTACCACCCGTGACATTCCAGAAGTTGTAGGCCAGGCCCATGGTCAGGTAGAGCCCCTTCTTGCGCTGCTCGGTGTAGTAGACGTAATCGGCGCCAAAGCTCCAGGCCGAGACATCCGTCCGATGTCCGGTGCTGTCGTAGTGGCCATTGTAGGTCTGGTAGTCAACCCGGGGGCGCAGTTCGTGGCCGTCCCCGTAGTAGACCCCCAGGTGGGCTCCGACGACATAACCGAGGCTGTGGTCCAGAGTCGTCCCCAGATCTCCCATGGGGATCTGGAAGCCGCCATGGGCGCCGAACTCGGCCTCCTGGGCCTGCAGACCAGAGCCCGCCAGCATCAGGGCGAGGGGGGCAGCGGCAATCCAACGCGATGTCCAGTTCATTCAAACCTCCTAGGCAGAACCCGCCCAGGGTATCACGCAATGAGCATGGTCAGGGTGATGGTGGTCCCAAGCCCCTCGCCCTCGCTCTGGAGCTGGATCGAGCCCCCCATCATCTCCATCAGGTGCTTGCAGATGACCAGTCCCAACCCGGTTCCGCCGTATTCCCGGGAATGTCCCCCATCGGCCTGGACGAACTTCTGGAAGAGATTGCCCTGGGCCTCCAGGCTGACCCCGATGCCGGTGTCCACCACCCGGAGAGCGATGCTTCCGAATCCGCGCTCGACCCCCACCGAAACTGTGCCCTGTTTGGTGAACTTGAGGGAGTTGGAGAGGATGTTCAGCAGCACCTGTTTCATACGCCCCGGATCGATGGACACCTCGGGCATCTCTGCGAGCCCATCGGGCCAGACCAGGTCCACGCCTGGGTTGCGGGGATAGGCGCTGGCAATGGGCTTTACTTCCTCCACCAGGACATGCAGGCTCCAGGGCTCGGGCCGGATCTGCATCCGCCCCGATTCGATCTTGGCCAGATCCAGGATGTCGTTGAGGAGGGCCAGGAGGTGCTGACCGGAGCCGTAGCTGTCCCGCAGCATCTGGTGCATCTCCGCCTCGTCCTCGTAGAGACCGTCCAGCACCAGGCGAGTGAAGCCCAAGATGCCGGTCAGGGGGGTGCGGAGTTCGTGGCTGGTGAGGGCCAGGAACTCACTCTTGAAACGGTCCGCTTCGCGGAGGGCCGCATTGGCCCGCTCCAGCTCCCCGGTCTTGACCCGGAGCGCGTCACGCTGCTCCCCGAGGTCCCGGAAGAGCCAGGCATTGTAGATGGACACCGCCACCTGGCGCTGGAGGATGGTCAGGGAGTCCAGATCCTCCTCCAGCTGGTGGCCCGTCTCCAGTTCCAGGATGGCGAAGCCCATGAGGAGGAGTTGGTGCTCAAAGGGGATGAAGAAAAGCGAAGTCTCTTTGCCTTCGGGTTTCATGGCCCTCATCGCTCCCTGGAGGCTGTCCACATCCAGCCACTGGGGCTGGTAAAGCACGATCGGGGCCTCGGGAAAGGGGTTGGGCGCCGGGAGCTGAAGCTGGGACCACTGGGCCTTGGGAAGTCCGCTGCCGACCCGGGATTGGAAACAGGAGCCCCCGTCCTCCAGAATCCAGATGACACAGCGCTTGGCATTGAATTCCTGGACAAAGACGTCCAGCAGCACACTGACCACCTGGTTGATCTTCGGGGTGGCAGCCAGTATTTCGGCCAGATGCTGGAGCACCGTCATCTGATGGGTTCGATCCGCCAGCTTGGACCGGAGCTCCCCCAGCTCAGCGGCCATCTGGGAGATCTGCCGCTGGCTATGGAGCAGTTCCGCCAGGATCTCCTCACTGGAGCCCCACTGTTGCATGCTCGCGCCCAGCCCAGGTCGGACCGGGGACTGGCCAGGTTTTTGGGGATGGGAAGGTGGAACGCTCATGTGTGCTCATAGGATGACTGCCCTACCATAGGATGCAAGCCAGGAGAACACCCTGAACCTCAAGACCCGCTTCAACCAGCCCCCGCCAACCGAACGCCTCATTTTCTGGGGTGTAGCCTTTCTCCTGCTGTCCCAGGTGGGGTGGTGGATCTCCTTTCAGATACGGGAATCCCGTCGCCTTCAGGAGGCCCAGGTCGCCACCATGCGTGCCGGACGAGCCGAAGCCTGGCAGCTGGACAGTGCCGCCCTGCTTCGCCTTTCCCCCCAGGCCGAGTCCGGCGGACGACCCGGCACCATCTGGGGACGACTGCCCGAAAGCAAGCCTTTGGTGGAGCGCAAGCGCCTCATCGAGGAGCGCTTCCCCTATGTGGCCGTGCTCCCGGAGCCCCAGGCTCCGGATGACCCCGTTCTGCTGGCGGATCAACCGGCCTACCTGACCCTTCGCAAAGAGTTCCTCGATCGGCTGGATCGGGAGCGGAACCTCACCCTGTGGCGGGTGGCGCTGGAAGGCGCCATCTTCCTGGGTGCCATCCTCTTGGGTCTGGGCTACTTCTACCGAAAGCTCAACTCCGAGATGGACCTCAAGCTCCGCCAGCGGAATTTCATCGCCGCCGTGACCCACGAGTTGAAGACCCCCCTGGCTTCGGTGAGCGTCTGGGTGGAGACCCTGTTCACCCGCCAGCTGGATGATGCGCAGAAAGCCAGGATCCAACACCTGCTGGACGGCGACCTGCTCCGCCTCAACGACTTGGTGGGCAACCTCCTGCGGGTGGCCCAGATGGACGCAGGGAGCATGGAGTTCTCGCCATCCCCCAGAGAGCTGGGCCCCTGGCTGGAGGAGGTCTGCACCTGGGCCAGCCACCGCTACGATGCAGGCAGCCTTGGCCTCCGGATGAACTTGGCCCCCAACGTCTGGGCCGAGATCGACCCCAAGGCCCTGGCCATCGTCATGGAGAACCTCCTGTCCAACGCCTACAAATACGCCTCTCCGCCGCGGGAGACCGTCGTGACCCTGGACGCCGTGGACGACTGGGCGATCATCGTTGTCGCCGACCGGGGCCAGGGCATCTCCTCCCGGGATATCCACAAGCTATTCCAGCGCTTTTTCCGGGCCGGGGACGAGATGACCCGAGCCATTCCTGGGACCGGGCTTGGACTTTTCCTGTGCAAGGAGATCGTTGCAGCCCATCATGGATACATTCGCGCCGCCAGCCTTGGGCAGGGGCTCGGATCCACATTCACTCTCCGCCTCCCCCGGCTAGCTCGGTAGGTCATCGACGATGGACGTCAGTCACGAAGCCAACCTCATCGCTAAAGCCCTCGAAGGGGACGGGGAGGCCTTTGGCTCCCTGGTGGAGCCCTACCTGGGCCTCTTCTTCGCAGGCATCCACCGCATCCTCCAAGACCCCCAGGATGCCCAGGACGCCCTTCAGGAAGCGCTCCTGAGTATTCACACAGAACTCTATCGATTCCAAGGATTGAGCAAATTCAGCACCTGGGCGTACCGGATCTGCATCAACGAAGCCCTGATGATGCGAAGGTCCAAGCTTCGGAAGCGTGAAGACAAAATTGAGGATTTCCTGCCACGCTTCGCCCCCGACGGGCATCTCATGAATACGGACAGCTTGCGCGACTGGAGCCAGGAGGCCATTGCCCTTGATCTGGTCGAACAGGAACAGGTTCGGGAAAAGATTCGTGAAGGCCTTGAGCAACTGTCAGACGAGCAGAGATCGGTTTTCATCCTGAGAGATCTAGAAGGCATGGATACGGAAGAGGTCGCCCAGATGCTTGGAATCAGCCGCGGCTTGGTGCGTCAGAGGCTTCATCGCGCCCGCCTCGGACTCCGGGGGGTTCTGGACGTATTCATGAGCGGAGGGCGTTCATGAGCCTGTTGCTGAGCTGTCAGGAGGTCGCCTCCCTTCTCTCCGATTACTCGGAGGAAAGGCTTCCGGTTTCCCTGCGGCTGCGGATTCGGCTCCACCTCTCCCTCTGCCACGGATGTGATGCCATCAGAGCCACGCTGGGCATCACTCCCCATATTTGCCGCAGTGCCTTGGCAGAGCCCTTTCCCAGCGTGCCGACCGAAGCGAAGGCTGCCCTGGCCCACGCCCTTGCCCGCCTGGGCGAGCCAAGGAAGCCCAAGGTTATGGCGGTTGATGCCATACCGCAGGATTTAGTGGATAGGGATGACTTGCCTTTGCGCATCCTCACCCGCGCACAGGAAAGCTTCGCCCAGGGACACCTGCCCACCGAGGCCCCGTTCCTGCCCCAGCAGGTGCTCGATCTTCTCCCACCCCCGGCCCAATGGGCTTGGCATTCCCACCCGAATTCCAGGTCCGTTCAGCTATGCGAGGATCGGGGTATTCGCCTGACCCTGCTACAGGCCCTGCCGGGCTACCAGCAACCCATGCACACGCACCTGGGCTCCGAAAGCATCCTGGTGCTGAGTGGTCACCTGGAGGATGGGGATGGCCTCTTCGCACAGGGCAGGTGGGTTCACCATGGTGCCGGTTCCAGCCACGCCCCCGCAGCCCTGGGTTCGGGCTGCTGGTGTCTGATCCGGGAAGAGGGAACGGCCCGGACCAGTGGTCTTTTCCATCGGGGTCGCAACCCCCTGGCAGCTTAAAGGAGCTTCGGCCCCATGGCGGCCCGTCGGCCGCGCAGGGCCGCAAGTTCTTCGGCAGGGAGCTGCGTGAAGCCTCCCAGTTCATGCGCCGCCTTGAGGATCTGGCAGATGTGTTCCAGGCGTTCCATGCCGTTATAGGCCTCGTCGAGACTCTCCCCCCAGGCCAGACCACCGTGGCGGGCCATGACCATGAGGCGATGGGCGGGAAGATAGGGCATCAGCACGTCGCCCAGGTCCGATGTGCCAGGCCGGGCATAGGGCACCACAGGGATGCGCCCCGCCGCCAGGATCACCTCGGGCATGGCGTCGGCCGGCAATTCACTCCAGTCCGGCCGGGCCAGGGTCCAGGCGATGGCGGTGGGGGGATGGGCGTGGACCACACAACGGGCTTCAGGGCAAGCTCGATAGATCGCAAGGTGCATCAGGCGTTCGCTACTGGGCTTGCCCACCAGCACCTCCCCGTCCTCAGTGAGCCAGGTCAGGTCCTCGGGCCGGAGGCGCTGCTTGCTGACCCCGGAGGGGGTCATGACGATGTGGCCGTCCGGGAAACGCCAACTGAGGTTGCCATCGCCCGCCGCCAGGAGGTTGCGGGCATGGAGCCTCCTGCCGCACTCGCAAAGGGACTCGAGAATGGCGTCGGAGGACTCCGAGGGGCGAGAATGGTTCACAGAGACTCCTTACAGCTGGTCCGAAGGGAAAGTATAGTTTCAGGAGAAGGCAGACCGGTGTCCCAGGTGAAAACGAAGGCCCCATCCCGCAGCGAATCGCTTCTCCGGACCCTCATTGAGGCCTATCTGGTGGAGGGGGAGCCCGTGGGTTCACGCCTGCTCGCCGAGCGCTTCTCCGAACCCCTCTCTCCGGCCACCATCCGGAACGTCCTGGCGGACCTGGAGGAGGACGAGATGGTCTCCCAACCTCACACCAGCGCAGGCCGGGTCCCCACAGAGAAGGCCTACCGGTACTACGTGGACCGATGGGTGCGCCCCCTGCGTCCCGGACCTGAAATGACCGCCAAGCTGTCCGTAGCCCTTGAGGGCCTGGACCGGGATCCCGAGGTCTGGCTCCGCCACGCCAGCCGCGTCATTTCCGAAGTCATGGGTGGGATCTGCATCGCCCTGCCCATCCACCTCGCCGCAAGTCGCCTGGTGCGTCTCGAATTCGTCCCCCTGGATGCCCGCCGTCTGGTGGCCGTCTGGATCGGCACCTCAGGGCAGGTCGAGCACCAAGTGGTCGACAACACCTGGGCCTTCAGCGCTGCCACCCTGACAGAACTCGGAAACTTCGCCACCGCCCATTTCAGCGGCCTCACCTTGAGCGAACTCAGGAAGAAGCTGCTTTCGGATCTCAGGGACCAGGCTGACGAAGCGAGAGAATTGTGGGCGCGCCTGGCCAACCTCGCTGAACACCTGACCCCTTCGGGAGACCCCCCGGTGGTCGTGACCGGCCTGGGGGCCCTCGGCAAGACCCCGGAATTCGGCGACCCGGGCCGCTTCCGCCACCTGGTGGAAGCCTTTGAGGGCCACCGGCGATTGGCTCAGCTGTTGAACGCCTTCGCTCAGTCCGCCACGGAGGAAGTTCAACTTCTCCTCGGATCCGAGAACCCCTATTTCCCCTCGATCCCGCTGGCCACGGCCATGCGCACCGTCTCACTCCCCCAGAATGAGCGAATCGCCCTGGCCCTGGTGGGGCCGTTGCGGATGGATTACACCCGGATGCTGGGAGGCCTGAAGTGGATCTCAGAGGAAATCGATCAGCGAATCCAGCGCTCACTTTAACTTCAGGCGGGTAGACTACCCATTCCTCCCTGGTCAATCCTCCATCCTGATCCAGTTCCTTCCAGGGCATCCCTTCCCATTGGGTGTTGAGCCCCCTAGAATCTCCCCATGAGCCAGATCAATCCCCTACCCCGCGAAAACCAGCCCGAGGAGTCCCGTCCCCAGGACGGTGACATGACGGTGGATCTGACCCTCGACGCCTTCGACGAAGTCGACGACTTGCAGGCCCTGGCCGACGAGATTGCCGAAAAGTCCCCGGAGGCCTCAGATGAGGAGGTTCAGACTGACCCGAGCGCTCTTCTCGCTCAAGAGTTCGAAAAGACCCTCGCGGAAGCCCAGGCGCGCCTCCAGGAATTCGAGAAGCGCGAAACAGAGCTGACGGACAAGCACCACCGACTTCTGGCGGACTTTTCCAACTTCCGCAACCGCAGTTCCCGGGACATCCAGATGGCCGTGGACATGGCGGAGAAGAAGCTGCTGCTGGAGGTTCTGCCGGTGCTGGACAGCTTCGAACGCTGCCTGAGTTCCCAGTACCAGTCCATCGACGATTTCCATGCCGGGGTCTCCCTGATAAATAAACAATTTATTGATTCCCTCCGCCGCCTCGGGGTGGAGAAGATTGACCTCAAGCCCGGTGATCCCTTCGATGCCCAGAACACCGAAGCCCTCACCACCACCTGCGATCCGAACCTCCCAGATGGTTCCATCGCAGCGGTCTTCGAGAACGGGTTCCTTCTGCGCAACACCCTCCTCCGGGCCGCCCGGGTCGTCGTCAATCACGCCGAGCCCTCGCACCCAGAGGAATCTGGAAACTTGTCCTAAAAGTTACGTTCACTCCGGAGTCCGCCCATGCCCGGTAAGCTGCTCGGGATCGACCTAGGCACCACCAATAGCTGCGCCTGCATCATGGAGGGCGGCGAGCGGCGGGTCATCCCCAATCGCGAAGGCAGTCGCACTACACCCTCGGTCGTGGCCTTCACGGACAAGGGCGATGTCCTGGTGGGCCATATCGCCAAGCGTCAGGCCGTCACCAACCCCCAGCGCACCCTTTTCGCGGTGAAGCGCCTCATCGGCCAGAAGTTCATCTCCCCGAGGGTCCAGGAGGCCATCAGCCGCCTGCCCTTCCCCGTCTCAAAGGCCCCCAACGGGGATGCCTGGCTGGCGGTGGGGGACCGGGACTACGCGCCTCCGGAGATCTCCGCCATTGTGCTCCGGGCCCTGAAGCAGTCCGCAGAGGCCTTCCTCCACGAAGAGATCGTGGATGCCGTCATCACGGTTCCGGCCTACTTCGACGACGCCCAGCGGCAGGCCACCAAGGATGCCGGTCGCATCGCAGGACTCAACGTCGTCCGCATCATCAACGAACCCACTGCTGCGGCCCTGGCCTATGGCCTGGACAAGAAGGGCAAGCGGGAGATCCTGGCCATCTGTGACTTCGGAGGCGGAACCTTCGACTTCACGCTCATGGAAATGAACGACGGCGTCTTTGAAGTGCTGGCCACCTGCGGGGATACCTTCCTGGGGGGCGAAGACTTCGATCTGGTGATCCTCCAGTGGCTCGTGGAGCGTTTCCTGGAACAAACCGGCGTGGACCTCTCCAAGGACCGCATGGCCCTCCAGCGTCTCAAGGAGGCCAGCGAAAAGGCCAAGTGTGAGCTCTCTACCCTGGACAAGGTGGACCTCCGCCTCCCCTTCATCGCCCAGGGCGCCGCAGGCCCCCTCCACCTGGAGGCCTCCCTGACCAGGGAGGAACTGGAGCTCATGGTCCGCTCCCTCGTGGATCGAACCATCCTGCCCATCCAGGACGCCATGAAGGAGGCCAGGCTCCAGCCCAATCAGGTGGATTCGGTGATCCTGGTGGGGGGCCAGACCCGCATGCCCCTGGTCCAACAGGTCATGAGGGACTTCTTCAAGAAAGAGCCAAACCGGGACCTCAATCCGGACGAAGTGGTGGCCATGGGAGCCTGCATCCAGGGCGCCGTGCTCACGGGCGAAGTCAAGGACCTGGTGCTCCTGGACGTGACCCCCCTCTCCCTGGGCATCGAAACCCAGGGCGGTGGCTTCGTCAAGATCATCCAGCGCAACACCACCATCCCCACCCGGGACAGCCGGGTCTTCACCACCGTCGTGGACAACCAGTCCCGGGTGGAGGTCCACGTCCTCCAGGGTGAGCGGGAACTCTCCGAGGCCAACAAGAGCCTGGGCCGCTTTGATCTGGTCAATCTACCCCCTCTCCCCAAGGGGGTTCCCCAGATCGAAGTCTGCTTCGATATCGACTCCAACGGCATCGTAAAGGTCAGTGCCAAGGACCTCATGACCAACCTGGAACAGAGCATGAGCATCCGTCCCAGCTCCGGGCTCTCGGAACTGGAGATCCAGCGCATGATCCGGGAGGCCCAGACCAACGCGGAATCCGATGCCCAGCGCAAGGACGAGCTCAAGTATGTCGCCAGCGCGGAAGGCCTTCTCTTCTCCTGCGACAGAAGCTTCACCGAATGCGGGAAGTTCCTCCCAGAAGCCGAGCAGAACCTGGTCCGGGACACGCTGAACACCGCCCGCCAGGCCGTGGCCGCCAAGGACATCCAGGCGGTCAAGAACTGCGAGAGCCAACTCCTGGAAGTCCAGAAACTGCTGACCAATGCGGTGCTGGCGGCCAGTGAGGCCATGATGAGCAGCCTGGACAGCGGAGACCCCCTGGGCGGGCCATCGGGCCTGAAGCTCTGAAACCCGATTCGCGGGTCTGCTAATCTGGTTTCATGACGAAACGGGACTACTACGAAATCTTGGGCGTGTCCAAGGACGCGTCCGTGGACGATATCAAAAAGGCCTACCGCAAGCTTGCGATGCAATTCCACCCGGACCAGAACCCCGGGAACAAGGAAGCGGAAGAAAAGTTCAAGGAGGCCGCTGAGGCCTACGCCGTCCTGTCGGATACCGACAAGCGTCGCAATTACGACCAGTTCGGCCACGCCGGGGTGGGTGGAGCCGGGGGGGGCGGAGGGTTCCAGTTCGACCCCAACCAGTTCTCCGACTTCCAGGACATCTTCGGCAGCTTCTTCGGCGGCGGGGGCGGCATTTTCGGAGACATCTTCGGCGGTGGCCAGAGGCGCAGGCCCGGGGGCGCAGAGCAGGGCTCGGATCTCCAGTACACCCTCAGGGTGGACTTCAAGGAGGCCGTCTTCGGCGTGGAAGCCAAAGAGATCGAGATCCCCCGCATGGAATCCTGTGAGCCCTGCGGCGGCACGGGATGCGAGAGCGGCACCCGTCCCCAGGCCTGCCCCCAATGCCGGGGCAACGGCCAGGTGGCGGTGCGCCAGGGCTTCATCCAGATGTACGTGACCTGCCCCCGCTGCGAGGGCCGTGGACAGATCATCCCCAGCCCATGCACCAGCTGCCGTGGCGAAGGGAGAATCCACCGCCGGAGCAAGATCAAGTTCAAGATCCCCGCTGGCATCGACCGGGGCCAGCGGCTCCGCCTCAGTGGGGAAGGGGAATCGGGCAGGAACGGAGGTGGTCGCGGAGATCTCTACGTCGTCTTCGATGTGGCCGAGGATCCACTCTATGAGCGGGATGGCTTTGACCTGCATCGCACCTTCGAAGTCCCCTGGCCCATCCTCACCTTGGGCGGAAACCTGCCCATCGAGACCCTCTACGGCCAGGACACGCTGCGCATCAGCCCCGGCACGCCCGGCGACAAGGTGGTGAAGATTCCCAACGCCGGTGTTCCAAGATTGAGGGGCGGGGGGCGTGGAGACCTATACTTGCACCTGAGGGTGGCGGTTCCCCAGAAACTGACCCCCCAGCAGGAACAGCTCGTGAAAGAATTGCTGGAAACCATGATCTCCGGGGGGCAGGCGCCCGAACAACCTGAGGGATTCCTGGCCAAGGTCTTTGGATCGGAAAAGAACAAGAAGAAAAAGAAGCGCTGAAGTTCCCCCACCGGCCTGACAGCCCGAATTCCAAAAGGAGTTACCGTGCGCCGCAGCCTTGCCCTTCTCGCCCTCCCCGCCCTTCTCACCGCCGCCAACCCGAGCGTCCGGGAGTTCACCCTCAAGACCCCGGATGGCTATGCCCTCCATGGCACCCTTACCCTGCCTGCGGGACATGGTCGGTGTGCCGCCGTAATCCTGGCCCATCAGTTCCGATCCGACCGGGCGGGATGGGCTCCCCTGGCCCAGCAGCTCCAAAGCCGTGGCATCGCCACCTTGGCCCTCGACCTGCGGGGACATGGACAGAGCACCCTGCGCAACGGGGAAGCTCAGGCCGTCGGTACGGACTTCATGGAGTCCGCCAAGCGGGTGGGCTTTGACCAGATCCCCCATGACCTTGAGCTGGCTGCAGCCTGGCTCCGCAAGCAGCCCGGCATTGATGGACGGCGCCTGGGCCTGGCGGGTTCCAGCGTAGGTGCCCTTTCAGCCCTCCTGGCCGCCCCTAAGGTCCACCCCATCGCTGTGCTGGCCCTGAGTCCTGCGGGGAATGCCGCCTTCGGTGAAGACACCGAGGCCCGCCTCAAGGGGGCGGCGAGCCATGCCCGGAGCGCCGTGTTCACCCTCGCCTCCGAAGAGGACTCTGGCGCCTGGCAGAACAGCAAGGCCCTCGTCGGCCTTCCCGGAGTCTATGCCAAGGGAGTGGCTGGCAAGGCCCATGGTTTTGAATTCCTCCCGGACCACAGCGACACCATGACGGTCTTTCTGGGTGAGTATCTCCGGAAGCGGGTACCGGCCAAGCCAAAGGCGGAGGCCAAGACCGAATTGAAGATGGAAGCCGCGCCGGCGACGGCAAGCCCCGCAGCCGCCAAGTAGCCCCGGGACTAGCATGGGAAGTACCCGTTCGGCCCTCTCATCGGAGGGTCCGAACGGGTACAATGGGGTAATGAGCCAAGCCATGTGTGTGTTCCAGTGAGTCCCCTGTCCCTCATTGCCCTGGACGGCCCCTCCGGGGTCGGCAAGTCAACCTCAGCCAAGCGGGCAGCCCTTGAACTGGGATGGAGCTACCTGGATACCGGAGCCATGTTCCGGGCCACGGCTCTGGCCCTCCACCGGGCCGGCGTCACCCTGGAGGACGGGTCAGCGCTTCAGCCGCTCCTGGACAAGCTGCACATCGAACAGCGGGGCACCCGGGAATTCCTGGGTGGTGAGGATGTGAGCGAAGCCATTCGCAGCCCCGAGATCACCCGCATGGTCTCCTCGGTGAGCGCCGATGCCCGGGTGCGCCAGATGCTCCTGGAGCAGCAGCGTGCCATCGGCGCCAAGGGCAACTGGGTCGTGGACGGTCGGGACATCGGCACCGTGGTCTTCCCGGAGGCCTGCTGCAAGATCTTCCTGACCGCCAGTGTCGAAGCCAGGGCCAAGCGGCGTTTCCTGGAACTGAGGGCCAAGGGGAATGCCACTCCCCTGGAGGAAGTGATGCGAGACCTGGAGCGGCGGGACCACCAGGACACCACCCGGGCCATCGCCCCCCTGAGGAAGGCCCCAGATGCCATCGAACTGGACTCCAGCGAAATGAGCCTTGAGGAAGTGGTGGCCTGGATTGTCCACCATCACCGCAGCCACGCCTGACCCTGTACCGATCTGCCTTCCGCGCATCCCCCTGCTAAGATGCCTGAAGCCACGCCCAACGGAGCCAGTCTTGGTCCAGACCATTGCTGAAATGTTCTACGAAACCCTGCGTTTCGATCTACCGGATGCGTTTGCGTCCAAGATCGGCAAGGCTTATGTACCCATCTCCCATCAGGAGCTTCAGGCCCGGGTGGAACGCCTGGCCCTGGCCCTTCATGCCCGGGGCTTGAAGGTCGGTGACCGCATCGCCTTTCTAGCGGAAAACCGCCCCGAGTGGGCCATCGCCGACTTTGCCTGCGCCATCCTGGGGCTCGTGAGCGTCCCGATCTACCACACCCTGACCTCCGAGCAGACCGCCTTCATCGTCCAGCACAGTGGAGCCAAGTGGATCATGGTGTCCACCAACGCCCAGTTGGCCAAGATCAAGGCAACCTGGGACAGGCTGCCGGAACTGGAGGCCGTGCTGGTGCTGGATGCCGCCGTGCCGGAGGAGGCTCCGAAGACCTTCGTGACCTGGGAGCAGCTCCAGGCCGAGGGAGCCAGCCTCGAGCCCCAGCGCCCCGAGGTCCGGCAGTGGGCCATGGAAAGGGTTCCCGAAGAGCTCCTGACCCTCATCTACACCTCCGGTACCACCGGCGACCCCAAGGGCGCCATGCTCAGCCACGGGAACCTCACCCGCAACATCCTGGACACGGTGGAAGTAGCAGTGACGGCCCTCAGGCCCGAGCGCGGGGATCGCTGCCTCAGCGTCCTGCCCATCTCCCACGTCTTTGAGCGCACCGGCGGCTACTACGCCATGTTCTACCTAGGCATCGCCATCTACTATGCGGAAAGCCTCATCTCCCTGCCAGCCAATCTCCTGGAGGTCCAGCCCGCGGTGCTGATGGCGGTGCCCCGCATCTTCGAGAAGATCTACGCCAGGGTCCGGGATGTGGCCACCTCCGGCGGGCTCGTAAAGCGCCTGGCCTTCGGATGGGCCTCCAGCACCTGCCACCGGGCTGTGCGTCACCTCTACCTGAATCGCCAGCCCCGGGGACTCTTGAGGCTTCAGTTGGAAATGGCGGATCGCATCCTCCTCTCCAAGGTGCGGGAGAAGACCGGAGGGCGACTCCGCTTCTGCGTAACCGGCGGGGCGGCGCTGAACCCACGCATCATGGAATTCTTCTGGGCCATGGGAGTCCCCATCTATGAGGGCTACGGCCTCACGGAGACCAGCCCGATCCTGACCCTGAACCGCCTGGGCAAGGTGCGCCCCGGCTATGTGGGCCCCCCCATCCTCAAGGAATTCGAGGGCCGCCCCTTCCTCAAGCTCGCCAGCGACGGTGAGATCCTCTGCTCCGGTCCCAACGTCATGCAGGGCTACTGGCGCAACGAAGCGGCCACCCGGGAGGTCTTCGATGCCGATGGATACTTCCTGACCGGGGATGTCGGCGAGTTTGACCGGCTGGGCCGGGTCAAGATCACCGACCGCAAGAAGGAGATCATCGTCACCAATGCAGGGAAGAACATCGCTCCCCAGCCCATCGAGAATGACCTCCGGGCCGATGAATACATCGAGCAGGCCGTTCTGGTGGGGGACCACAAGAACTACATCGCCGCCCTCATCGTGCCTCACCTGCCAGCCCTCCGGGAGTGGTGCCAGCGCAAACATCTGGTCTTCGCCGATGACAGCGAGATGGTGGCCCATCCCAAGGTCCTCACCAAGATCATGACCCGTGTCAATCGGGTGAATGCCCATCTCTCCAACTACGAGAAGGTCCGCAAGATCGCCCTGCTGGACCGGGAGATGACCGCCGAGAACGGCCTCATGACCGCCTCTCTGAAGGTGCGGCGCCGGGTGGTGAACGAGGTTTACCGGGAGACCATCGCCTCCCTTTTCCCCGCCGGGGAATGATCCATGTTCCCCGAACTCATCCAGTGGTTCCGGGATATCCATGAGACACCCTGGTCCCGGGTCAGCCCCCTGAAGCTGGCCAGCGCCCTTGGGGTCGTGGCTCTGGTGATACTGATCCACTTGACGAGCCGGGAGGGCTGGGTCTTCCTCGTGGATGATCTGAACCTGGTCTTCCACGAGTCCGGGCACCCCATCTTCGCCGTCTTCGGCGAGACCATCGGCTTCCTGGGGGGCACCCTGATGCAGCTCCTGGTGCCCCTGATGGTGGCCTGCTCTTGCTGGTACAAACGCCAAGCCA